>JBDZVK010000333.1:0-2918 GCA_040255725.1 Actinomycetota bacterium | reverse complement strand
CCTGCTCGGCCATCGGCTTGGTGTCACCGGTGCCCTGCTTGAGCAGTTCCACGGTGCGTTCACCACGGGCGAGCTGGGCCTTGGCCGAGGCGTCCAGGTCGGAGGCGAACTGCGCGAAAGCCTCGAGCTCACGGTACTGGGCGAGGTCGAGGCGCAGGGTCCCGGCGACCTTCTTCATGGCCTTGGTCTGGGCGTTCCCGCCGACCCGCGACACCGAGATGCCCACGTTCACCGCCGGCCGGACACCCGCGTAGAACAGGTCGGGCTCGAGGTAGATCTGACCGTCGGTGATCGAGATCACGTTCGTCGGGATGTAGGCCGACACGTCGCCGGCCTGGGTCTCGATGATCGGCAGCGCGGTCAGCGAGCCGGCACCCAGGTCGTCGTGCAGCTTGGCGGAGCGCTCGAGCAGGCGCGAGTGCAGGTAGAACACGTCGCCGGGGTACGCCTCGCGGCCCGGCGGGCGACGCAGCAGCAGCGACAGCTCGCGGTACGCGGCGGCCTGCTTGGACAGGTCGTCGTACACGCACAGCGTGGCCTTGTTCTGCTGGTACATGAAGTACTCGGCCATCGCGCACCCGGCGTAGGGGGCGATGTACTGCATCGGCGCGGGGTCGTCCGCGGTGGCGGCGACGACGATCGTGTAGTCCATGGCGCCGTGCTGGGTGAGCAGCTCGACCACACCGGCGACCGTGGAGGCCTTCTGGCCGATGGCGACGTACACACAGACGACGCCGGTGCCCTTCTGGTTGATGATCGCGTCGAGCGCGATCGACGACTTCCCGGTCTCACGGTCACCGATGATCAGCTCACGCTGGCCGCGGCCGATCGGGATCATGGCGTCGATGGCCTTGATGCCGGTCATCATGGGCTCGGTCACCGGCTGGCGGTCCGAGATGCCCGGTGCCGTGCCTTCCACCGGCATGAGGGTGACGGTTTCGACCGGACCCTTGCCGTCGATCGGCTGGGCCAGCGGGTTCACGACCCGCCCGATGAGCCCGTCACCGGCGGGCACCGAGAGCACCCGGCCGGTTCGCTTGACGGTCTGGCCTTCACGGATGTCGGTGTACTCGCCGAGGATCACGACCCCGACCGAATCCTCTTCGAGGTTCAGCGCGAGGCCGAGCGAGCCGTTCTCGAACTCGACCATCTCCGAGGCCATGACCTTGTCGAGGCCGTACACCCGGGCGATGCCGTCGCCGACCTCGAGCACGGTGCCCACCTCGTCGACCTGCAAGTCCACATCGAAGTTCTCGATCTGGCTGCGGATGAGAGATGCAATTTCGTCGGTCCTGATTTCCATGTTGGTCTTCCTTATACCAGCGAGGCGGCGAGCGAGCGGCGCAGGTCGTGCAGGGCACGACGCGTGGTCCCGTCCACGACCAGGTCGCCCAGGCTGAGCCGGACGCCACCGATCATCGCGGGGTCGACACGGCTGTCGATGACGACATCGCGTCGGGTGGATTCTTCGAGCACCCGGCGCAGGGCGGCGAGCAGCTCGTCATCGAGGGGCTTGGCGGTGACGATGTCGGCGTGGACGCGACCCAGGCCCTCGTTCACCAGTTCCGAGAACTCGAACGCGACATCGGCGATGAGCTTTTCGCGGCGGCGCGAGACCAGGACGTGGAGCAACCCCAGGATCTCGTGGGACACGCGGCCGTCGAACGCCGCGCGCAGCACCTGCCACTTGTCGTCCCGGGGGAACTGCGGCATCTCGATGAAGGTGCGCAGGTCCGGGTCGAGCTCGGCGACGACGTTGCGCACCGCGTCGAGTTCGGCATCGAGCTCGGCGAGGGTGCCCTTGTCGGCACCGATGTCATAGAGCGCCTGCGCATAGATGCGGGCGACCACGTTCGAAGCACTCACAGTCGGCCGGCCACCTCGTTCACGACGTCACGGGCGGCGAGCTCGTCGATGAGGTTGCGGACCATCCGACGATGGTCGTCGTCGTCGAGTTCGCGACCCAGCAACTCGGTGGAGGCCTCGAGGGTGAGGTTCACCGTGGTGGACTTCAGCTCGTCGATCGCGCGAGCGCGCTCCAGGTCGATCTCCCGCTTGGCGCGTTCGCGTTCGGCGGCGATGTCGACCTGGGCGGACTCGATGAGCGAGGCGCGCTGGGTCTCGGCGGCGGCGCGGCTGTCGGCGATGAGCTGCTTCGCCTCGACCCGCGCCTCGTTCAGGATCTGCTCCTGACGATCGGCGAGCTCCTGGGCGCGCGCTTCGGCCTCCTCGGCCTTGCGCAGGCCTTCGGAGATCCTGACCTCACGCTCCTCCATCTTCTTGGTGAGCATGGGCCAGGCGATCTTCGACAGCACCCAGAGGGTGACGAGGAAGAGTCCCAGCGTCCAGAAGAAGGCCGCGGGGTTGAACTCGATGAGGTTCGGCGACGATTCTGCAGCGAACAGCACGATGATGGACTACTTGCTCAATGCGAGGAAGGCGACGACCACACCGAAGAGCGCAACACCTTCGACCAGGGCGGCCATGATGATGGCGAAACCCTGAAGGCGGCTGAACTCTTCGGGCTGGCGGGCCATGCCCTCGGCGGCACCCTGGGCGAGTCGACCGATGCCGAGACCGGCACCGATCGCTGCGAGGCCGGCACCGATGCCGCCACCGATGGCGCCGTACTTGGCGACTTCTGCTCCGAGAACCGTGATCAGTCCGAGAAGATTCATTTGGTTTGGTTGCTCCTTGTGATTTTCTCTGGTGAAGAGATCTTGAGAGGGGGGTTTCGATCAGTGGCCGGGGTCGATGGCCATGGCGATGAAGGTGGCCGAGAGCGCCGCGAAGATGTACGCCTGAAGCAGTGCGATCAGCACTTCGAGCAGGAGCACGCCGATGATGCCGAAGACGCCGACGACGGTGAGGGCGATCTGGCCCCCGCTGAAGGCGGCGACGCCGACGAGCATCGAGAA
>JBDZVK010000332.1:0-2931 GCA_040255725.1 Actinomycetota bacterium | reverse complement strand
GGTTGCCGTAGGGGTCGACGGCGGTGCCGTTGTAGTCGAAGTCGACGGTCACCGGCTTGGTGACGCCCTTGACGGTGAGGTCGCCGGTCACCCGGTAGGTCGATTCGTCGAGCGGCTCGACCGCAGTGGAGACGAAGCGGATCTCGGGGTAGGTGTCCATGTCGAAGAAGTCGTTCGAGCGGAGGTGACCGTCGCGGTCGGCGTTGCGGGTGTCGATGCTGGCCGCCTGGATCGTCAGCGACAGCGACGAGTCGGCCGGGTTCTCGGCGTCGAAGTGGCCGGAGCCTTCGAACTCGTTGAACGATCCGCGGACCTTGGTGACCATCGCATGCCGGGCCACGAAGCCGATGCGGCTGTGGGTCGGGTCGATGGCGTAGGTGCCGGTGACGGTTTTGCGGTCCGGGGTGGTGATCGTGCTCATCGTGCGCTCCTGAGAGGTAGTTGACGTGTCCAGTAGATCCGGACACCCGGTGCAACACGGTTGACACGTCACCTATTCCCGTGGGCAGCTCGCTTCTTCACTCGCCCGTTGCGGGGAGCCCTCGCCACCGTCGTCGCAGATGCGCCGTGGCCGCCTTGGGTTGCCGGTCGCGAGTGAACACGCCCTTGCGGTTGCCGCCGACGCGCATGATGCCCGACGAGGTCGCGAAGTCCGCGAAGTTCCAGATGTGCTCGCCGACGACGGCGTCGATCCGGTCGAACACGGCGTGCGACATCGCCAGCACGTCGGTCTGGTACTCCTCGTTCCACGGGGTCGCCAGGATGCCGTGCTGCCCGCCGAGCGTGTCGGCGCCGTACTCGGTCATGATGATCGGCTTGTCGTACAGGTCCTGCCAGGCACGCAACTCGGCTTCGAGATGGCGTTCGGCGGCGGGCAGGTCGCCGGTGTCGACGTACCAGCCGTAGTAGCGGTTCAGCATCACCACGTCGAACAGGTCGGTGATGACGTCCTTGCCGGCCGGCGCAAGCATCACGTTGACGAACCCGATCGGTCGGGACGGGTCGAGCCGCCGGGCCTCGGCGGCGAGCGGCGCGAAGTACTCACGCGACGCTTCGGTGTCGGATTCGGGTTCATTCGCGAGACTCCACAGCACCACGCAGGGATGGTTCTTGTCGCGGGCGATCAACTCGGCGAGCACGCGCCGGTGCGCCTCCCGGGTGTGGGCGTCGACCGTGTCGTCGGAAAAGGTCGCCTTCCCCTGCGCGCCGAAGATGCCTCCGGAAAGGCCGAGGTTCAGCCCGACCGCAGGCGTCTCGTCGATGACGACGATGCCGTGGCGATCCGCGTAGTCGTAGGTCTCCTCGGCGTAGGGGTAGTGCGAGGTGCGCAGCGAGTTCGCGCCGACCCAGTCCAACAGGGCGAAGTCGTGCACCATCGACGCCGGGTCATGGCCCTTGCCGCGCACCGGGTGGTCCTCGTGCATGCCGAAACCACGGAAATGGAACGGTTCGCCGTTGATGAGGAACTGTCGGCCGCGCACCTCGACGGTGCGCACCCCGACGGCGAGGGGGTAGTCGTCGACCAGCTCCCCCGAGGGGTCGTACACGGTGACGTCGAGGTCGTAGCAGTAGCCTTCGCCGGGTCGCCACGGGTGGACGTCGGCGACGGTGATCGTGCCGGTCACCCCGTCGGAACGACCCACGGTCGTGCCTGTTGCGTCGCGCAGGGTCGCGGCCACCGTGTGGGCATCGCCGCCTGGTCCACCGAGCACGACCGAGTAGTCCACGGTTCCGGTCGTGCCGTCCAGACCGGTGACCACGGTGACGTCGTCGATGCGGGTCGGCGCGGTGGCGACCAGCCAGACCGAGCGGTGGATGCCGGCGTAGTTGAAGAAGTCGTGGAAGTACTTCTGGACCCGGCCTTCGGGCGTGTCGAGCACGAAACCGGGCGGGATCGTGTGCCAGGTGAGGGTGTTGTCGACGGCGACGGTGACCCGGACGACCCCACCAGGGGTGACCAGATCGGTGATGTCGGCTTCGAAGGGCGTGTAGCCACCCTCGTGGGTGGCGACCGACACGCCGTCGACGAACACCTCGGCGGCGTGGGTGACCGAGCCGAAGCGCACCACGACCCTGCGCTCGTCCCACGACCGGGGAACGCGCACGGTCGTCTCGTACCAGGCCTCGCCGACGTGGTCGCGGTAGGTCGGGTCGGGGACGATGTCGTAGTAGCTGGCCGGCACGGGCATGTCGACGGCATCGCCCCCGAAGCCGTGCTCCCAGCCTTCGCTGCGCCCCGTCCCGTCGGCGTCGAGCCGGAACCGCCACAGCCCGTCGAGGCACTGCCGCTCTCTGGTGGCGGTGGTCCTGGCTGCGAGCACGGGGTCTCCTCACGACGACGGCGTTGCCGAGAATAGTGGCGTGTCCCTTTCGATCGGCGGGCCGGGGTCGGCGACGCTCCGCGCCGGTTACGGGGACGCTCAGAGGAAGACCACGCGTGGCGTGCGCCGACGACGAAGCCGGCGGCCGCGTCGAGCCGGCGCGTCTCCGGCCTGATTCGCCGGACACGGACGACGCACCTGGCTCCTCAGATCAGGCCGCGTGCCGACCAGGGCAGCTGACGAAGCGCGGCGCGGAGCCTGGCCGGGTCGACCTTGGCGCGACGGTCTGCGGTCAACAGGCCGTTGATCTCCTGTTCGACGTCCGCGAGTTCGGTCCAGCACCAGCCGACGGCTTCGGGGATCTGCTCCACGGCGTCGACGATGGCGACGAACCGGTCGAACAGATCGTCGGCGTCGCGGGCCCTGGAGTATTCGAACACGTCGTCGGGCGGCGCGCCGAGCGCCAGGCCGACGCCGCCGATCTCCGAGAGCACGAGCGGCCCCGCGGTGCCGGGTGCGGGGGCGCACCCGGGCGCCCAGACGGCCGGGTCGGAGATCGCTTCGACGATCCACCGGTCGTCGACCAGGTCGGCTTCGGGCGGGTCGACGA
>JBDZVK010000331.1:1654-2932 GCA_040255725.1 Actinomycetota bacterium | reverse complement strand
ACTTCGGGTTCATGTGCATCGCCGCCTGCTGGTCACGGTCGAAGACCCGGGCGACACCCTCGGTCTGAAGGCTGATCCGGGTGATGTCGGCCAGCGCGGCCGGGTCGCCCGCGAGGTCACCGACCAGGTAGATGCTCGTGTCACGACCGGCAGCGGGTACGACGAGCACGTCGGCGTCGGGGTCGACACTCTGGCCGTCGAGGAGCAGCATCTGGGTGTGGTAGCCGGCCGCGGTGAGCGCCGAGTTCAACGGCAGTGTGTAGCGCTGGGTGTACGTGCTCATGCCGTGGTCGCCGGTGAGGATCACGGTGGTGTCGTCTGCGATCCCGAGGTCGTCGAGGGTGTCGAGCAGGCGACCGACCTGGGTGTCGAGTTCGGTGAGCGCCGTGGCGATGTTCGGACTGTCCGCGCCCTCTTCGTGACCGATGTGGTCGAGTTGTGGGCAGTAGACGCCGAGCAACGTGGGGATCTGCGGGACGACGACGGTGGTGCCGTTGGAGTCGACCGGCTCGGTCCGCAACATGGCGATCGCGTCGTCGAACATGTTCGAGCACTCCCCGCCCGGCTGGGTGTAGAGCCCGTCCGGGTCGCCGTAGGCGGCTCCCTGGCCGCGGAAGGCGAAGTACTGTGCGGCACCGACGGTGCCACCGGCGTCACGCACGGCCTGGGCGACCGTCGGCACCCGCGGCGAGGGACTCCCCGTGTGGAAGGTGTTGGTCGCGCGGTCGTAGTAGTAGGTGAGCGTGCCGTTGGTGGCCGGCCAGGTGCCCGTTGCCAATGCGGTGAACGACGGGGTCGTGATCGGCAACATGACGCCCTGGGTGGTGCCGTGGACCCCTGCCGCGGCGAGGCGGTCGAGGTTCGGCGTGGGAACCCGCCCGAGGTACGACGGGTCGAAACCGTCGAATCCGATCAGCACCACATGACGGGCGGCGCCGGGCGTGACCGGCGTGGCGGTGCCCGCGGTCGCGACCGACACCAGACTCACCATGAGCACGCCGATCGCGCACGAAATCACCGATCCACTTCTCGCTTGCCCCATGGGATCGGCACCCTACCGGGGACCCCGGGTATGACCGCGAATCCGCCCCGCGGGCAAGCCGGCGCTCAGAGTCCGATCGTGTGGTAGCCACCCCGGAAGAACACGAGCGGCCGCGTCGACCGGTTGACCTCCAGGTGCAGGACGTCGCCCAGGACGATCAGATGGTCGCCGGCGTCGGACACCGACGCGATCGTGCAGTCGATCCAGGCGATCGCGTCGTTCACCATCGGCGACGC
>JBDZVK010000331.1:0-1554 GCA_040255725.1 Actinomycetota bacterium | reverse complement strand
GGCTGTTGATGGTCCGAGATGTACGCGATCGAGACGCCGTCGGCGTCGAGCCGGTACCCGAACGTACGGCCGGTGTGGGGCACCACGCGGACGGTCACGACCGCGTCGGCGACCGTGAACGAGCCCGGCTCGGTGTCGTGGAACCGGATCGTGCCGGCGAGGTCCGCGATCGTCACCGGAAAGAACGGTCGCCGCATGAACTGGTCGAACGCCTCACCGAGCCCGAGGCCTTCCGCGGCCGGGCCGTACACGTCGAGCGACGACCCCGGGCGCAGGATCGGATCGAAGAACGGCAACCCCTGAATGTGATCCCAGTGCAGGTGGCTGACCAGCGCGTGCCCACGGAAGGGACGGTCGGCCGGCCACTCGCGACCCAGGTTGCGAAGGCCGGTGCCCAGGTCGAACACGATCGGGTCGGCGTCCTCGCGCTGCACCGAGACGCACGCCGTGTTTCCGCCGGTCCGCTCGTTGGCCCGACACGGCGATGGTGTCGATCCACGAACCCCATGGAAACTGACCGTGAGCACTGCGACCCCCAACGCTCGAGCGAGTCGCTGCACGAGTGGAACCCGTTGCAGCCGATGGCCGACTTTACCGCGGCCGCACTGCCCGATGACCCGTTCGTGACAGGGGTCACCGAGGTGCGCGGCGCAGCCCGCGGCGGCGGGGACGCGGGGAGCGAGCGACGGTGCGGCCGGGTCAGATCGGTTGGCGGTACCGGCCGAAAACGTCGGCGAGCGCGTCGACGAGTTCGCCTTCGGTCGCCATCACGGCGACCGCGTCGACGAGCGACGGCATGAGATCGGCCTCCGGATCGGCTGCGACACGGCGAACGGTCTCCAACGACCGGGCCACGGCATCGGAGTCACGATCGGCCTTGGTCGCGCCGAGCCGCTTGACCTGGTGCCGTTCCTGTTCGACGGTGATGCGGAGCAGTTCGGGCTCGCCGTCGGTGTTCCCCTCGTGGAACGCGTTCACCCCGACCACGATCTGGTCGCCACGCTGGATCGCCTGTTCGGTCGCATACGCCGACTCGGCGATCTCGTCGACGAACCAGCCGTCGTCGACCGCGGCGAGCACCCCGTCGAGCATCGAGCCGTCTCCGAGCGCATCGAGGTGATCGAACATCTCGGTCGCCGCTTCTTCCATCGCGTCGGTGAGCGACTCGACGTACCACGATCCGCCCAGCGGGTCGATCACGTCGGTGACGCCGGTCTCGTGCGCGATGACCTGCTGGGTCCGCAATGCGATGCGCACGGCCTTCTCGGTCGGCAACGCCAGCGCCTCGTCCATCGAGTTGGTGTGCAGGCTCTGGGTGCCGCCCAGCACCCCGGCGAGCGCCTCGATCGCGGTGCGGGCGATGTTCACCTCGGGCTGCTGCGCGGTGAGCGACACCCCCGCGGTCTGGGTGTGGAAGCGCAGCCGCATCGCGGCCGGGTTCGTGGCGCCGTAGCGGTCGCGCATCCAGGTGGCCCAGATCCGGCGGGCGGCCCGGTACTTGGCGATCTCGGCGAAGAAGTCGGTGTGGGCGTTGAAGAAGAAGCTGAGCCGGGG
>JBDZVK010000330.1:0-2950 GCA_040255725.1 Actinomycetota bacterium | reverse complement strand
CCCGCGATGGTGCGGGCCTTGGCGGGGGATTCGACGATCACGAGCGGCTTGGACATGTCGGGATAGGTAAAGCAATCGGAGTGGGCGTTGTCAACTGGTCTCGGGCCGGTCGGTCCGGTCGGCTCGGGCCGCGACCACACCGGACATCGTGCCAGGTGACCGGCCGATGCCGACGATCGGGCCTGCGAAGCCCACGGTCCCGACCCGCGGCGCTCTGCAAGCTACTACCGTCACCGACATGGACTTCGCCCCTTCCCCCGAGAGCGCCGAGTTGGCCGAGAAGCTGACCGCCTTCATGGACTCCCACGTCCGGCCCGCCGAGGCCGTCTACGTCGAACAGATGGCCGCCTCGGGCGACCCGCACCACCACCCGCAGATCATCGAGGACCTCAAGGTCGAGGCCCGCTCCCGCGGGCTGTGGAACCTGTTCCTGCCGCATGCCACCGAGTGGAACGAGGGGTTGTCGAACCTCGACTACGCGCCGCTGGCCGAGATCATGGGCGGCACGTCGCTCGGGTCCGAGGCGTGCAACTGTTCGGCGCCCGACACCGGCAACATGGAGATCCTCACCATGTTCGGCACGCCCGAACAGCAGGAGCAGTGGCTGCAACCGCTGCTCGCCGGAGAGATCCGCTCCGCGTTCGCGATGACCGAACCCGCGGTCGCCTCGTCGGACGCGACCAACATCGAGTGCGCGATCCGTCGGGACGGCGACGACTACGTGATCGACGGGCGCAAGTGGTTCATCTCGGGTGCGGCGAGCGACCGTTGCAGGATCCTGATCGTCATGGGCAAGACCGACCCGGGTGCGCCCCGGCACCTGCAGCAGTCGATGGTGCTCGTGCCGATCGACACGCCCGGCGTCGAGGTGATCCGCAACCTCCCGGTGTTCGGCTACGAAGACCGCGAAGGCCATTGTGAGATCACCTTCACCGACGTGCGGGTGCCGGTCACCAACGTGCTCGGCGAAGAAGGCGGCGGGTTCGCGATCGCGCAGGCCCGGCTCGGCCCGGGGCGGATCCACCACTGCATGCGGTGCATCGGCGCCGCGGAGCGGGCCCTGGCGCTGATGTGTGAGCGGGTCTCGAACCGGGTGGCCTTCGGCAAGCCGCTCGCCGATCAGGGGGTGATCCGTGAGTGGATCGCGATGAGCCGCATCGAGATCGAACAGGCCCGCTTGTTGACGCTCAAGGCCGCCTGGTTGATGGACACGGTCGGCAACAAGGGCGCGGCGACCGAGATCGCCGCGATCAAGGTGGTCGCCCCGAACGTGGCGCTGCGGGTGGTCGACCGGGCCATCCAGGCGTTCGGTGGCGCGGGTGTCTCCGACGACTTCCCGCTGGCCCGGATGTACGCGGGTCTGCGCACCCTGCGGCTCGCGGACGGCCCCGACGAGGTGCACAAGCGCTCCATCGCCCGCCGCGAGCTCGCCCCCCACCGCCCGCCCCGCCCGACGACCTGACGAGGTCGATCCGTCGTCTGATCGACCCGTTGGTCAGAAAGGCGGAAGGAACCGAAACGCTGCATCTCGCCGTGTTCGGATCCGGAGTCGGGCTAAACCTGTTCGCCGGCGACCAGTACATCGCCCTGGGGCTCCCCTCGCGGGTGTACCGGGCCGAGTTCGCCGAACGCGGCCTGAAGAACACGAATCTGTCGCGTCTCGCCGCAGACTCGGGCACGGTCACGTCACCGTTGGTACCCTGGAACTCGTGCGGTGCGTTCATGGGAGCGGTCCTCGGCGTGTCGACGCTCTCGTATCTGCCGTACGCGTTCTTCAACATCGCGAGCCCGCTGCTGAGCGTCGCCTACGGATTCACCGGCTTCAAGATCGAACGAACTGACGCCGTGACCTCGACGGATCCCGCGCCGTGAGCGAGCCGACGACCGCATCGGGTTCCGCCGAGGGGACGGCCGCCACGGGCAGCGACGCCGCGGGACGGGTGTCGGTCGCGACCCTGACCATGATGGTGGTCGGCGGCATGGTCGGCGCCGGGGTCTTCTCGCTGCCCCGCCGTTTCGCCACCGAGACCGGCGTCTGGGGCGCGCTCATCGCCTGGGGCATCGCGGGTGGCGGCATGCTGATGCTCGCCTTCGTCTTCCAGTCCCTGGCGGTGCGCAAGCCCGAACTCGATTCGGGCGTCTACGCGTATGCGAAGGCCGGCTTCGGCGAGTACCTCGGGTTCTTCTCGGCGTTCGGCTACTGGGCGAGCGCGTGCGTGGGCAACACCACGTACTGGATCCTCATCATGTCGACGCTGGGCGCGCTGGTGCCGGCATTCGGCGACGGCAACACGCTCGCCGCGGTGCTGGTGTCGTCGGTGGGCGTGTGGCTGTTCGCGGCGCTGATCATGCGGGGCACCAAGGAAGCAGCGAACCTGAACCGGATCGTGACCATCGCCAAGGTCATCCCGATCCTCGTGTTCATCCTGCTGTGCCTGTTCGCCCTCGACTGGGACGTGCTCGTCGACAACCTGTCCGGCGCCGGGCTCGGGTCGTTGTTCGGTCAGGTGCGCGGCACGATGCTGGTGACGGTGTTCGTGTTCCTCGGCGTCGAGGGCGCCAGCGTGTACTCGCGCTACGCAAAGAAGCGTGAAGACGTCGGGCGGGCCACCGTGCTGGGGTTCCTGAGCGTGCTCGCGGTGTTCGCCTCGGTCACGATCGTGTCGTACGGGATCGTGCCCCGCGCCGAGATCGCCCAGATGCGTCAACCCTCGATGGCCGGGGTGCTCGAAGCGGCCGTCGGCGGCTGGGGGGCGGTGCTGGTCAGCGTGGGGCTGATCGTGTCGGTGCTGGGCGCGTACCTCGCGTGGTCGCTCATGGCGGCCGAGGTGTTGTTCGTCGCCGCGAAGGACGACGACATGCCCCGATTCCTGCGCAAGGTGAACGTGCACGAGGCGCCCACGAATGCGCTCGTCATCTCGTCGATCCTCGTGCAGATCATGTTGTTCGT
>JBDZVK010000329.1:0-2957 GCA_040255725.1 Actinomycetota bacterium | reverse complement strand
GTACCGACCGGGATGTTGCGCAGCGGCAGGTTGTTGCCCGGCTTGATGTCGGCGCGCGAACCCGACTCCACCCGGTCGCCCTGCTTGAGGTCCTTCGGCGCGATGATGTACCGCTTCTCGCCGTCAGCGTAGTGCAGCAGCGCGATGCGCGCGGTGCGGTTCGGGTCGTACTCGATGTGCGCGACCTTCGCCGGTACGCCGTCCTTGTCGACCCGCCTGAAGTCGATCAGCCGGTACTGGCGCTTGTGCCCGCCGCCCTGGTGCCGGGTGGTGATCCGGCCGTGGGCGTTGCGCCCGCCCTTGCTGTGCAGCGGCACGACCAGGGACTTCTCCGGCTGCGACCGAGTCACCTCGGCGAAGTCGGCGACGCTCGAGCCACGACGGCCGGGTGTGGTCGGCTTGTACTTGCGGATAGCCATTATCGATAAACCCCTAGCTCACCGGGCCGCCGAAGGCCTCAATGCGGTCCCCGTCGACGAGCTTCACGATCGCGCGCTTGGTGTCCTTGCGCTTGCCGATGCCGGTACGCGTGCGCTTGCGCTTGCCCTGGCGGTTCAGGGTGTTCACCGTCTCGACGCGAACGTTGAAGATCTGCTGGATGGCAATCTTGATCTCGGTCTTGTTCGCGTCCGGGTGCACCAGGAACGTGTACCAGTTCTTGTTGAGCTCGCTGTAGCTCTTCTCCGAGATCACCGGCGCGACGATGATGTCGCGCGGGTCGGCGATCGTGCTCACTGTCCGCCCTCCTCGCTGGCTTCGTCCTGGCCGCTGGCCGCATCGGCGGAGCCGCTGCCGGCCACCCACGGCACACCGAGGAACTCGTCCAGGGCCGTGGTCGTGAACACCACGTCGTCGGCGACCAGCACGTCGTACGTGTTGAGCTGGCCGGCCTCGATCAGGTGAACGGCCGGTACGTTGCGCAGCGAGAGCCAGTTCACCTCATCCTCGACGCCGAGCACGACCAGTACCCGCTTGGCCTCGGCGACGACCTTGTTCAGGGTCGCGACCGCGGCCTTCGTCGACGGCGTCTGTCCGTCCACGAAGGACTCCACCAGGTGCAGGCGGCCGTCGCGCGCCCGGTCGGACAGGGCACCGCGCAGGGCGGCGACCTTCATCTTCTTCGGGGTGCGCTGGCTGTAGTCCCGCGGGACCGGGCCGTGCACCACACCGCCGCCGGTGAACTGCGGGGCGCGGGTCGAACCCTGCCGGGCCCGACCGGTGCCCTTCTGCTTGTACGGCTTCTTCCCGCCGCCGGACACCTCGCCGCGGTTCTTGGTCTTGTGCGTGCCCTGCCGGGCGGCCGCCAGCTGAGCCACCACGACCTGGTGCATCAGCGGGATGTTCGCCTGTACGTCGAAGATGTCCGCTGGCAGGTCGACCGAGGAGCTCTTCGTGCCCTCAACGTTGATGACGTCGACCGAGGTCACTTCGTACCGCCCTTCTTGGCCGCGCTGCGGACGAGCACCAGCGCACCCTTGGGGCCGGGTACCGCGCCCTTGACCAGGATGAGGTTGTTCTCCGGGTCGACCGCCTGGATGGTGAGGTTCTGTACGGTGTAGCGCACGCCACCCATGCGGCCGGCCATCCGTACGCCCTTGAACACGCGGCCCGGGGTGGCGCAGGCGCCGATCGAACCCGGGGAGCGGTGCTTGCGCTCGACACCGTGGCTGGCACGCAGACCACCGAAGCCGTGCCGCTTCATCACACCGGCGAAGCCCTTGCCCTTGGTCCGCCCGGTGACATCGATCGGCGCACCGGCCTCGAACGCCTCGACCGTGACCTCGGCGCCCAGCTCGTACTCGCTGGCGTCGGTGGTGCGCAGCTCGACGATGTGCCGGCGCGGCGCCACGTTCGCCTTGGCGTAGTGCCCGGCCTTCGGCTTGTTGACCTTGCGCGGGTCGATCGCACCGTACGCGAGCTGGACCGCGGAGTAGCCGTCCTTGTCGGGGGTGCGGACCTGGGTCACGACGCACGGGCCGGCCTGCACCACGGTCACCGGAACAACGCGGTTGTTGTCCCAGACCTGGGTCATGCCGAGCTTGGCGCCCAGGATCCCCTTGACTTGCCTGTCCATTAGTCGAGTCCCTACTACAGCTTGATCTCGATGTCGACGCCCGCCGGCAGGTCAAGGCGCATCAGCGAGTCGACCGTCTTCGGCGTCGGGTCGATGATGTCGATCAGACGCTTGTGCGTACGCATCTCGAAGTGCTCGCGCGAGTCCTTGTACTTGTGGGGCGAGCGGATCACGCAGAAGCGGTTGATCTCCGTGGGCAGCGGCACCGGGCCCGCGACCTGCGCCCCAGTGCGTGTCACCGTCTCCACGATCTTTCGAGCCGAGGAGTCGACGACCTCATGGTCATAGGCCTTGAGCCGGATGCGGATCTTCTGTCCCGCCATAGTGGCTTCTGTTCCTTCTTCTCGATGCCGCTGTTGTGCGGGCCCGTGGACCGCCCCGGCTCGTCTCCGAGCTCAGGGACCGGGCCCCGCTCCCGCTCGTACCGACCCCCGCGGTCGGGCGTGTCGCCTAGTGGAACCAGGCTCCGCCCCTGATCCGGAGCGGTCTGGCGGCGTCCCGGCTCGAGGCCGGAATCACCGAGGCGTTCGCCCGTGGCTCACCCGGCCCATCGGGCCGGAGAACCGTGCGGTGGTCGAAAGGCGCCCGAGGTGTTCGAGCGCCACGCGGGGTGGCCGACCGAAATCGGCCACCCCGCGCTGAGCACAACCTGTTCAGTATGCCGTACCGAGGTACGGCGACAAAATCAGGGTTACCCAGGTCACTTAATGATCTTGGTGACCCGACCCGCGCCGACGGTGCGGCCACCCTCACGGATCGCGAACTTGAGGCCTTCCTCCATCGCGATCGGCTGGATGAGCTGAACCGTCATGGCGGTGTTGTCGCCCGGCATGACCATCTCGGTGCCCTCGGGCAGCGTGACGACGCCGGTGACGTCCGTGGT
>JBDZVK010000328.1:0-2961 GCA_040255725.1 Actinomycetota bacterium | reverse complement strand
CTTGCTCGTGGTCAGCCGACATCCACCGCCCGGCATGGCCGACGAACTATCCTAGAAAGTTCTCTGCGCTCGGTGCAAGACGACCGTGGACCGAGCGGATCAGGACTCCCGAGGGTCGACGAGGGCAACACCCGTCGCATCGAAGTCGTCGATGTTGCGTGTTACCAGTGTCGCGTCATGAACACCGCAGATTGCCGCGATCTGGGCGTCGGCGGTCGAGACGGGACGTCGTCCTGTACCCGTGCGAGCCAGATCTGCCTCCACGGCGCCCATGTCAGGGTCGTTCAGTCTTTCACGACCTCTGGATTGCCTGCCGCGTTCCTGACCAGCACGGCGTCGCCGATGCCGGCGATCGCCTGCGACGACGCGGGCAGCGTCACGGTGCTCCGCTTGCCGGCCGCGTCGATCCGCACGAGATCGTCACTCCCCATCTGCGAAACGAGGATCCCGCTGCCCCACGACGGCAGCGCCGCCATCGTGCGGGTACCTTCGTCGTCGTGCACGACACGCCAGCCCTCGTTCACCGAGTAGATCACCACCGCGCCCGATTCGCCGCCGGTGAGGGCGAACGCGGCGGCACCGGTCTCGGGCAGGCACGAGACCGTCGTCGCCCCACCCACGACCTGGATGTCGCCCGGCGCCTCGGAAACCGGCCCCCACTTCATGGTGTCGACGTCGAAGGTCTGCACCGTCACGCCCAGTGGGCGGTCGGGCGTGTCGGTCGTGATCATGCCGTCGTCGCCTGACGATGGCGGCTGCTCACCGGCGACGACGCTCAACAGCCTCCCGTCGGCGGCACAGAACGTGCCCGCGGGCTCGGGCGGCATCGGCTTCCACGTCTTTCCGCCGTCGCGGCTGACCCAGGCGAGCAGTCGACCGGTTGCGGCGATGTCGTCCTTCACCTGGTACACGAGTGCGCCGTCCAGCGCATACACGGCCTGGTCACCTTCGAATCCGCCGGGTTGCGGCGCCTCGTCGGGTCGGTCGAGTTCGCTCCACGTCGCCGTGCCGAGATCGAGACGGAACAGCGCCGGGGTGCCGGGCTTGCAGCTCAGCGCGCTGGTGTCGCCGTTCAGTTGGCCGCTCGCACAGCGGGTGCCCACGACCGCCACGGTGTCGCCGGACGCGCTCGCCGAGATGCTCGCCAGGGCGACGCCGGGTGGCGGCGGCAGCACGCTGACCGTGCCGTCGTCGTGGACGACGACCGCGTCCTTCACGGGCGCGAGGGGCCGCTCGTATGCCTCGGCGGCGCCGCCGAGCACGACCAGGCCCGCCTCGGTGGGCACCATCGCCGCACCGCGGAGCTGGTTCGCGGTGACCTTGCCCAGGTAGTCCGAATCGGCCGCGTCGGCCAATGTCGTCGTCGTGGCCGGTGCCGACGATGACGACACCGTCGACGTCGAACCCGACCCGACGTCGGCTGCCGACCCGCAGGCAGCGAGCCCCGCCGACATCACCGCAACCACCAGTACCACTCGTGCCCTCATGGCGCCAGGCTAAGGCTCAGCCCCCCCGTCAACGGCGCGCAACCCGTGCCTCTCGTGACACCAGGGTCGCGCGCGCGGGTGCCGATCTGGCGGTAGGTCATCATGCCGACCCCTGCCGGGATCAACTTGCCGATGATGATGTTCTCCTTCAGACCGATCAAACGAGTTGGACTTCGACTCGATCGCCGCCTCGGTGAGCACCCGGGTGGTCTCGGTGAAACTCCGCTCAGAGGATGCGCCGACAGGCGCATCCGACCCATGAGCACCGTGGCCTTCCTCCAAGCGAAGCTTGGAGATCATCAATCGGCGAGGCGAGACAGAGGTGACCTCTCCGCGCAGCTTGTCAGCGACCCGTACAGCCACGACTCAGGAGCATGTACGGTAGATTTCAGCATTGGTCACGGTAGAATGCTGCCATAGCGCTGAGCATCAAGAACTCCGAAACCGAGGCGCTCGCTCGTCGACTTGCGCAGAGGACGGGACAGAGCGTGACCGGTGCGATCACCGACGCCGTCCGTCGCCGGCTCCATGACCTGGACACGTCCAGCGACGAAGAGGCAAAGACGAAGCTGGCCGAGATGCGCCGAATCTCGGCTGACGCGGCAGCCCGTTGGCCCGACGACGCCGATGCCGATCCGAGTTCGTGGCTCTACGACGCGCGCGGGCTGCCCGCATGATCGTGGACACCTCCGCAATCGTCGCGATCCTGCGGGGCGAAGCAGAGGCCGACGAACTGATGACGGTCCTCGCGACCACGCAGGAACCGAAGATGTCGGCCGGAACCCTCATCGAGGCACGGATCGTCATCGACGCTCTGGGTGACCCGGTGCTCAGTGGACGCCTCGACGAGCTACTCGCCAGTGCCCATGTGGTGATCGAGCCAGTCACCGGAGCTCACGCCCGACTTGCCAGAAGCGCCTACCGATCGTTTGGAAAGGGGTCGGGCCACCCGGCGCAGTTGAACTTCGGCGACTGCTTCGCCTATGCGCTGGCGCGCGAACGACACGTGCCGCTGCTGTTCAAAGGCGACGATTTCTCACATACTGACGTCCGCTCTGCCCGAGCATCCTGAACCGCACTCGTCGAAGCGATCAGAGCCGTCTGGGCAGCCGATTTCCAGTACACACTCTGTACCTCGTCCGCCAGACGGAACTGCGTCTCGCGCACCCTCGACGAGCGCGTCACCCGCGGCGGCGCCGCCCTCGATGGGCTCGACGCCGGTCGCGTGAAACAACCGTTTTGGGTCGGTGGCTACTCGGACTTGACGGGGGCGAGGCCGGCGAGCCACTCGGCCGGGTCGACCGCAGCAGCTTCGCCGTCGCCCTCACCGTCACCATCGGACGACCAGAACGTCATCGGCTCGTATCCCGGCGCGCGGGTGCCGATCCGGTTCTTGACCGGCACGGTGCCGGTTACCGTGCTCGTATCCCGGCGCGCGGGTGCCGATCTGGCGGTAGGCCAACATGCCGGTCCC
>JBDZVK010000030.1:0-16183 GCA_040255725.1 Actinomycetota bacterium | reverse complement strand
CGACCACCCGGTCGCCGATGGTCGATTCCCGCTCGTGGTGTTCTCCCACGGGGTCACCGCCAGTGGACCGGCCTATGTCGGGGTAATGAAGAACCTCGCGGCCGCCGGTTACGTCGTCGCCCTGCCCACCTTCCCGCTCACGTCCGGACCGCACGGGTGGGACAACCTCGGCCAGACCATCAACCAACCCGCCGACGTCAGCTTCATCATCGGTGAACTGCTCGCCAGGTCTGCCGCCGGCGACGGTCTTCTCGGCGATCACCTGTCACCCGGTGCCGTCGCGATCGCCGGGCACTCGCTCGGGGCCATCACCTCGCTGCTCTTCTACAACACCTGCTGCCGCGACGAGCGGGTGAAGGCCGTCGTCGCCGTCAGCGGCATCACCTTCGGAGGCAGGACCGGGAGCGACTCCTACGACGATCCGCCGAAGATCCCGCTGCTGTTGTTGCACGGAGAGAAGGACACGACCCTCCGCTACGACATCGGGTCGCGGCAGGTGTACGACAAGACGCTGACCCCGGTGTCCCGCGCGCTGGTCAGCTTTCCCTCCGACGGCCACATCGGGCTGCTCGGATCGCCGTCGTTCATGCCCGCGATCGTCGCGTTCCTCGATCTGGAGCTGCGCCACGACCCGGGTGAATGGCACGAGTTGGACTCGACCATCGCGGAGAACGACGACGCGCGCATCGAGGTCGCGGGCGGGCTGCCCGCGCCGACCGGCTGAGGCGGCCGACCGTCCCCGTCAGATCGGTTGGCGGTACCCGAAGAACTCGTGGTCTTCGTTGTAGCCGCCGTAGCCGCCGCCGATCTCGGCGAAGTCGTGCACGAACTCGATGCCCTTGATCCACTTCACCTGCTTGAACCCGAGCTGGTTCTCGTTGCGCAACCGCAGCGGCGCCCCGTGCCCGTAGGTGAGCGGCGCGCCGTTCATGTCGTACGCGAGCATCGTGAGTTCGTACTCCATCTGTTCGATCGGGTGTGCGTCGTAGTACGCGCCTTCGTCGGCCCCTTCGCCGAGCGAGTAGAACACCACCCACCTCGCGTCGGGGGTCGGTTCGACAAGATCGAGGATCGTGCTCATCGACACCCCACCCCAACGGGCCACGCCCGACCAGCCCTGGATGCAGAAGTGCTGTGTGGTCTGTTCGTGGTACCGCATCGCCCGTAGGTCATCGAGCGACAGGCTCACCGGATGTTCCACCAGCCCGCCGATCTCGAGGCGCCAGTCGGCGAAGTCGGTGTCCCACAGGTGTCGGTACTCCTCGGAGTCCGGGTACTTGCCGTTGTGCCAGAAGTAAGGCGACAGGTCTTCGTCGGTGTAGCTGCCCGCGGAGGAGTCGATGTGCTCGAACAGGCGCTGGACCGGGCCGATCAGGAAGTACCCGGCCCGTTGGATCCAGCGGGGTCGTCGCAGGGTGAGCGGCGACGCCGCGAACCAGGCGACCCCGGCGATCAGCAGCGAGATGCAGAAGACCCAGAGGCCCATCCAGCCGTTCGAGTCGCGGGCGGCGTACATGTAGTTCAGGTTCCGCAATGCACCGGTGGTGCCGACCATGGTCACGTGCGCCACGATGAACAGCACGAACCAGCACATGACCAGAAAGTGCAGCGACCGCGCGACCTGGATCGACAGGACCTTCGACAATCTCTTGAACCGGGTCGACAACGCCGGTGACATGCCCAGGCCGGTGATCAGGGCCAACGGGCCGGCCACGAACACGGTCAGGAAGTACGCAAGAAGTTGCAGCCCGTTGTAGGCGACCCAGGAATGCTCGGTCGGAAAGTCGAGCGACGCGTACTGGATCGCCGTACTGAGCGCATTCGGGAACACCGCCCACGATGTCGGCACGATCCGGCGCCAGTGCCCGGTCGTGAAGATCAACACGTAGAACACCACGCCGTTCACCACGAACAACGTGTCCATGCCCAGATGCCACCAACGCGCCAGACCGATCGAGTGACGGATCCCGGGCAGGCCGACGTGTTTGGGCAGCCCGACCGAATCCTGCTTCGCCGTCCACAGCGGATCATCCGGCACCGCCTTCTGCATCCGGAACCATTCCTTGCCCGGGGTGGAGTGACGGGTCCAGTACAGGCGGGGGTGGTCCGCAAGGATCTGCCAGCCCGAGCGGATGATGAACAGGATCATGAACATGTTGAAGAAGTGCTGCACGTTCGTGAACACCGGAAATCCCGAACGTGCTTCGGCCGCGGGGGTGATCCGGGTGCCCGGCCAGGTGGCGATGAAGTGCTGCACGCCGGGGATGTTGCGCAGCCCCTTGGCCACGGCGATCGCCACGACGAGCGCGACGAACCCGATGGGCAGGAGCCACAGCAGGTTGAACCACCCGCTGCGCCCGATCCGGATCCGTGGCGGAATCCCCGAGGTCAGCGGGATCGACCCAGCCCAGGTCGTCGGATCGACCTCGTCCTCGGGCTGGGTCAGCAGCTTCCGCAGACCGTGGACCGCCTCGGGTGACAGGTCCGATCCGGGCAACTTGCGCTCGGCGGTCTCCTGCTCGGATCGGGGAGGTGCGTCGACCCCGTCCAGATCGGATCCGGGGTGTGCGTCGGCCTCGTCCATGAGCGGCCTCCTGACGAAGGAATCGGCATTGCATGGCCAGGAAGTCGCCGGAATCGGAGGTTCCTGTCGGCTCGTTCTCTCTCACCGGCGAACCTAACGGACCCGGATCGATCTCACAACGAGCGATCGCGTGGATGCGTCAGGAGTCACCACCCGACCGGCTTCCGCGAAAGCCGGTCGGTCGCACCGTGTCCGCGGCGCCCTCCCGGGCGACCCGGCCGTCCTCGAGCACGAGGATCCGGTCGCCGAGCGCCGCGGCATCGGCCGGGTCGTGCGTGACCAACAGGCGCACACCGGCGTGTGAGGCGAGATGCTCGGCCAGCACCGTCCGCATCTCGTCACGCACCTGCGGATCGAGCGCGGAGAGCGGCTCGTCGAGCAGCACCACGTCGGGTCCGAAGGTCAGCGCGCGTGCCAGGGCGACGCGCTGGGCCTGTCCGCCCGAGAGTTCACCGGGCCGTGCGTCGGCGCGGCCCGCGAGGCCGACGCGGCCCAGCCATTCCCGCGCGACACGGGTCGCCCGGGCGCGGCGCACCCCCCGGGCACGGAGTCCGAAGGCCACGTTCTCGGCCACCGTCAGGTGCGGGAACAAGGCGCCGTCCTGGAAGACGAAACCGACCGAGCGCTGCTCGGGAGCGAGCCGGCGACCCGCCCGCGGTTCGTCCCAGGTCGCATCGCCGACCTCGAGCACCCCGTCGTCGAGGGTCACCAGCCCCGCGATGATCCGCAACAGGGTCGTCTTGCCGGCACCGTTGGGACCCACCACCGCCAAGGTCGTGCCCGCGGGCACGCTGCAGGTGAGTTCGAGGTCGAACGTGCCCAGTCGGCAGCGGCCCGAAAGGGTCAGGTACGCGTCGTCGCGGGCGGTCGGATCGCTCACCGCAGGGCCCCGAGCCAACGGTCGCGCAGGCCGATCAGCACGGCGAGTGAGACGACGATCAGCGCGAGGCTCAGCACGAGCGCGCCACCCGGATCGTCCTGGAAGGTGAGGAAGATCTGCAACGGCATCGTGTCGGTGCGCGGCGAATCACCGGCGAAGGTGATCGTCGCCCCGAACTCGCCGAGTGCCCGGGCCCAGCACAGCACCGCCCCGGCGGCCAGCGACGGGCCGACGAGGGGAACCGTGACCCGGCGGAACGTCGTGGCACGCGACGCGCCGAGCGTGCGGGCCGCGTCCTCGTAGCGCCGGTCGACGCTGCGCAGACCGGCCTCGGCGGTCACCACGAAGAACGGCATCGCGACGAACGCCTCGGCCAGGACCGCGGCGGTGGTCGTGTAGGGGATCGTGATGTCGAACCACGCGTAGAGCCATTGGCCGATCAGTCCGCGGCGCCCGAACACGGTCAGCAGGGCCAGCCCGCCGACCACGGGCGGCAGCACCATCGGCAGCACCGCCAGGGCACGCACGACGCGCCGTCCGGGGAAGTCGAATCGGGCGAGCGTCCAGGCGAGGGGCAGCCCGAGCACGATCGACAGAGCGGTCGCCAGGACCGAGCAGACCAGCGACAGCCACAGTGCGGTGCGGACCCCCGGTCGACCGAGTTGGGTGAACAGCGCCGACCACGGCGCGCGCCACGCGAGCCCGACGATCGGCAGCGCGCACAGTGCGAGGGCGCACGCGGCGAGCACGGCCACCAGCGCGCCCGGGCGTCGGTCCGGGTGTCGCCGGATTGGCCGATTCGCCGCGTCACCGGCCATGTGTGCCCGTACCGAAGCCGTGGGAAGCGAGGATCCTCTGCCCGGCGGGCGAGCGGACGAACGCGACGAAGGCCCGGGCGGTGCGGGGCCGGTCCGCGTCCGTGGCCACGGCGATGGGATAGGAGGTGACGACGTTCGTCGCCGCCGGGATCGGCACGCTCGACGCGTCGTGGGCGACGGCGCGTGCGTCGGTCACGTACACGATGCCGGCGTCGACCTCGCCGGAGAGGACCTTGGCCACCACGGCCTCGACGTTCGCCTCGAACCCGACCGGTTCGGCGTCGATCCCCGCCCGGTCGAGGACTTCCCGTCCCAGGTGCCCGCACGGGACCGGTTCGGCGCACAGCGTGAAGCGCACGTCGGACCTGGCGAGATCGGCGAGCCCTTCGATGTGCAGCGGGTTGCCCTTCGCCGTGAGGATCGTCATCGTGTTGCACGTGAACGTGCTCGGTGTCTCCACGTCGCCGTTGCGCACCGCGTCGTCCATGGTCGCGGTGTCCGCGGTGGCCAGGACATCCGCGGGCGCACCCTCGTGGATCCTGGCGACCAGACCCGACGACGCCCCGAACGACGGGCTCACCGTCACCCCCGGGTGGGCGCGCTCGAACGCGGCGGCCAGATCGCCGAACGCGCCGGTCAGCGACGCGGCGGCGAGCACGCGGATGTGGCCGGCGACCTGCCGCGATCCCGACGGTGCCGCGGAGGGCGAGGGGTTGCAGGTGGTCGCCGTCCCGGCGGCCGATCGCGGCGACGTCGCCCCGGCCCCCGAATCGGCGACCGAACCACACGCGGTGACGGCGACCAGCAGCACGAGCGTCGACGCGGCCGTTGCGAACGAGGTCGCACGACGCCTCACGGGCCCGAGCCGGTCGGCAGCTCGACGACGACGTTGGTCGACTTGACCGACGCCACCGCAACGACGCCGGGAGCGAGGCCGAGCTCGTCGGCGGCTTCCCGGGTCATCAGCGAGGTGACCCGGAACGGCCCCGCCTGCAGGGTCACCTTGGCCATCACCCCGTCGCGTTCGACGGCGGTGACCAGGCCGGGGAAGCGGTTCCGGGCGCTCCGGCGCACGGTCGGGCGCGCCGCGGCCGGGTGGTCGGGGGCGGATTCGGTCAACAGGCGGGCGAGGTCCGCGGCGTCGACGAGCCGCCTGCCGTTCGGCTCGCGGGTGTGGGCGAGGCGTCCGTCGTCGCACCAACGGCGCACGGTGTCGACGCTCAGGCCGAGCAGTGACGCCGCCTCACCCGGGCGAAGAACCTCGCTCATGCTGTCTGTCTAGAGTTTCCACCTCGCAACTGCAACCCTTGGTTGGACATCGCCGCCGCCTGCGTGCGGTCGACGGCCCGATGGGCAAGGATCGGAGGAGTGACCGAGAACCGGACCCTCACGCACCTCGACGCCGCCGGCCGGGCGCGGATGGTCGACGTGACCGCCAAGGAGTGGACGCGCCGGATCGCGGTGGCACGGGGACGGGTCGTCACGCACGTCGATGTGGCGGCCACGTTGTCCGGTGACGTCGTCACCCAGGCCCGCGTCGCCGGTGCCGACGCCGCCAAACGCGCGTGGGACCTCATCCCGTTGTGTCATCCGATCCGTCTCGTCGACGTCGACTTGACGATCGAGCCCATCGGCAGCGAGGTCGCCGTCGAGGCGACCACCGAGGTCTTCGCGCCCACCGGGGTCGAGATGGAGGCGCTGACCGCGTGCAGCATCGCCGGGCTGGTCCTCGTCGGCGCGCTGCGCCACCACGACCCGGACGCGATGCTCACCGGGGTCGGGCTCTGGCGGAAGGAAGGCGGCCGTTCGGGCACCTGGATCCGCCCCGACTGACGGCAGAGTCGGCCTCGGTCAGGACGTCTTGCCGGGGCAGTGGGGATCCTCGCCGACGACGAGCGCCACCGCGTGCGACAGCATCTCGAGCACGACCTCGAGCGACTCGGTCGCACCCGCGACCGAGCCCGGCACGTTCAGGATCACGCACCGGCCCACGATCCCGGCCACGCCACGGCTGAGTTGCCCGAGCTGATTCGATGCCCGGGTCGCCTCGGCCAGGCCGGGGGCCTCGCGTTCGATCACCTCGCGGGTCGCCTCTGGCGTCTGGTCGCTCGGCGCGAAACCGGTGCCGCCGGTCGTGACCACCAGCCCGGCGAACCCCTCGGTCAGCGTGAGCAACGCGTCGCGCACGACCACGAGACCGTCGGTCACCACGACGGGGTCGTCGCACCGCCAACCGGCCGCGGTCAACTGCTCCACCAGCGCCGGCCCGGACCGGTCCTCCCGGGTGCCCGCAGCGGCCCGGTCGGAAACGGTCAGCACACGGGCGGCGAGTTCCATGGAAGTCGAGGGTAGCGGCGCGTCGTGCCTCCCCGGCGGGCGTCGCGACGAACCGCGGTGGCTGCCCCTAGCCTGGCCGGTGTGACCACCGACGACGTGACCTGGACGGCGATCACCGATCAGTCGATCGACGTCGCCGCGGTCATCGAGTGGTGCGGCACGCCGGGCTCGGGAGCGGTCGACGTGTTCTGCGGCACGGTACGCGACCACGCGGACGGGCGGACCGGCATCGTCCGCCTCGACTACGAGGCGCATCCGACGCGGGCCGAGCCGCGACTGGGAATGGTCGCCGCCCGGGCCCGACATCGCTGGCCCGTGATCGAACGGATCGCCCTGGTGCACCGTACCGGCTCCCTGCTGGTGGGTGAGACCGCCGTCGTGGTCGCCGTGTCGGCCCCGCACCGACCCGAGGTGTTCGCGGCGACCCGCTGGTGCATCGACGCGGTGAAGGTCACGGTGCCCATCTGGAAGTACGAGGTGTGGGACGGCGGCGAGGGGTGGGGCACCTGCGGCCACGACCTCGTCGAACTCGACGAATGGGACCCGCCCGGTCACGACGAGCCGACCCTCGTGTCGGTGGAGCGCTGATGCAACGCCCCGGCGAATGGGTCGGACTCGCCGATGCGCGCGCTCGGCTGCTCGAGGTGCTCGCCCCTCTCGCCCCGGTCGCCACGCCGATCGACGATGCCCTCGGCCGGGTGCTGGCCGCCGACGTGGTCGCCCCACGCGACGTCCCACCCTTCACCGCCTCGGCGATGGACGGCTATGCGGTACGCGCCGCGGACGTGGTCGACGGGACGGCCACGTTGCGCGTCGTCGACTCGGCCGGAGCGGGTCGACCGTCGACCAGGGCCGTCGGGACCGGGGAGGCCGTGGCGATCGCCACCGGGGGCGCGCTGCCCGATGGCGCCGACGCGGTCAGTCCGGTCGAACACGCGGTCGCCGACGGGGCCGTCGTGACCCTGACCGATGCGGTGGTGCCGGGCGCCCACGTGCGACCGGCCGGATCGGACACGCCCGCGGGCACGGCCGTGTTCGGCCGCGGCACCCTGCTGGGGCCGGCCCACATCGGGGTGATCGCCAGTCTCGGCGTCGCCACGGTCGAGACCCACCCGACGCCACGGGTCGGGGTGCTCGCCACCGGCGACGAGATCGTGGCGCCGCCAGACGTGCCCGGCCCGGGGCAGATCTACGACGCGAACCGACCGGCGATGCTCGCCGCGTGCCGGGCCGTCGGCGTCGAGACCGTCGACCTGGGCATGGTCGCCGACGACCCGGTCGCCCTGGAGGATGCGCTGGTCGCCGGTGCGCAGCGCTGCGACGTGCTCCTCACGTCGGGAGGCGTGAGCGTCGGCGTCGCCGACCACGCCAAGGAGGTGCTCGGTCGGCTCGCTCCCGGCGCGGTGCAGTGGATGGAGGTGCGGATCAAACCCGGCAAACCCTTCGGGTTCGCGGTGCTCGCCTCGTCGGGCGTGCCCGTCCTGTGCCTGCCCGGCAACCCGGTCTCGGCCCTGGTTGTGTTCGAACTGCTGGTGCGCCCGGCCCTGCACCG
Source organism: Actinomycetota bacterium (assembly GCA_040255725.1). Taxonomy (GTDB): domain Bacteria; phylum Actinomycetota; class Acidimicrobiia; order Acidimicrobiales; family Iamiaceae; genus JAFDWI01. The sequence goes on along the minus strand of JBDZVK010000030.1, from coordinate 8,012 downwards.
GCTCTCGGGTCGCCCGGGCCACCCCCGCCGGGTCGAGGCTGCCGTCGCGGACGAGGCGTTCACACGCGGCGTCGACGGCAAACTCCACGCGCTCCGGGTCGTGGCGACGACCGACGCGGACGGCACGTTGCACGTCAGATCGGCGGGTGGCCAGGATTCGCACCAGTTGCGTGCGCTGGCCGGCGCGAACGCGTTGGCCCTGCTCGACGACGGGACCGGCGTCGCGTCCGGCGACCGGGTGCGGGTGCTGGTCACCGATCCGGACACGGTCGACACCACCCGGGAGCGACGGTGACCGTCACCTCGGTGCAGATCCGGTCCCGTCACGAGCGGGCGCGCCACGAAACGGCCGTCGTCGACGCCATGCCGACCGACGGCCCGATGGTCGACCGCTACGGGCGCGTCCACCGGGACCTGCGCCTGTCGGTCACCGACGAGTGCAACCTGCGCTGTGTGTACTGCCTGCCCGAAACCGGTGCCCGCTTCCTGCCCCACCGCCAGTTGCTGAGCGTCGACGAGCTGCTGCGCATCGCCCGGGTCGCGCACCGGCTCGGCATCACGTCGCTGCGCCTCACCGGGGGCGAACCGCTGCTGCGTCGCGAGATCGTCGAGATCGTCGAGGGCGTCGCGGCGATCGGCTTCGACGACGTGTCGCTCACGACCAACGGCACCCGGCTCACCCCGCTCGCGCAACCGCTCGCTGACGCCGGCCTGGATCGCGTCAACATCTCGTGCGATTCGCTGCGGCCCGAGCGCTTCGCCCGCATCCGCCGCCGCGGTGACCTCGAGGTGGTGCTCGCTTCGATGGACGCCGCCGAAGAAGCGGGGTTGACGCCCGTGAAGGTGAACGTCGTGGTGATGACCGGCCAGAACGACGACGAGATCCTCGATTTCGCCGCGTTCGCCCGCGAGGCCGGGCGGATCGTGCGGTTCATCGAGTTCATGCCGCTCGACGCGGAACAGTCCTGGGAACGGGGCAAGGTCTTCCCCGGTTCCGAGATCGTCCGGATCATCGACGAGCGCTGGCCGCTCGAAGAGGTCCCCGGTGCCGACCCCGCGGCGCCCGCCGAAGCGTTCCGGTTCGCCGACGGCCAGGGCCGGATCGGCGTGATCGCCAGTGTCACCCGGCCGTTCTGTGGTACCTGTGATCGGCTCCGGCTCACCGCGGACGGCGCACTACGCAACTGTCTGTTCGCCCGGCGGGAGTCGTCGGCGCGTGACCTGCTGCGGGCGGGGGGCACCGACGCCGAGCTCGAGACCATGCTGCGCGAAGAGGTGTGGGCGAAACTTCCCGGTCACGGCATCGACGAGCCGGGGTTCATCAGGCCGCATCGTTCGATGTCGATGATCGGAGGCTGAGACACGATGGTGCACGTGTTGTTGTTGGGTCCGGCACGGCAGGCGGCGGGCGAGGCGCGCTGTGAGGTCGACCCGGGCACGGTCGGTGCCATCTGCGACGTGCTCGAGGAGCGTTACGGCCCCGAGTTCGCCGCCGTGCTCGGCGCGGCACGCCTCTGGGTCGACGGCCGACCGGCGACCACGGCCGACGTCGTACCCGCCGGGGCGGAGCTGTCGGTCCTCCCGCCGGTTTCGGGCGGATGACACCGAGGTACGCGCGATGACAGGATGGGCCGTGTGATCGAAGAACGCACCGACATCGAAACCGACGACGGACCCATGACGACGTTCGTGTTCCATCCCGAGGTCGACGGTCCCCATCCGGTGGTCCTGTACCTCATGGACGCACCGGGTATCCGTCCCGCCCTCCGCGACATGGCGTCGCGCCTCGCCACGGCCGGCTACTACGTCATGCTGCCCTACCTGTACCACCGGGGTGGTCCGTACCGTGAGTTCACCTCGAGCGACGAGGACATGCACGCCCGCCGCGATCTGATGGCCACGGTGACGCCTGCCGGTATCGTCACCGACGCGGCCGCGCTGATCGCCCACGCCGACACGGACCCGTCAGCGGCCTCCGGGCCGGTCGGGGTCGTCGGGTTCTGCATGAGCGGCGGCATGGCTCTCGTCGTGGCGCGGGCTTTTCCCGAACGCGTGCGCGCCGCGGCGTCGATCCACGGCGCCTGGCTGGTACGAGACGGCGACGACTCCCCCCACCTCGGGCTCGACGCGCTCCGGGCCGAGGTCCACCTCGCCTGGGTCGAAGACGATCCCACCGCGCCGCCCGAACAACGGACCGAGATGCTGGCGGCGTTGGACGAGGCCGACGTGCCCTACACGATCGACGTCGTCACCGACGCGGTGCACGGTTTCGCCCCACCGGGCGAGCGTTACGACCGGACCGCGTCGGAGCGTCACTGGGAACGGGTCCACTCGCTGCTGCGCCGGCGTCTGTAGCAGCACGGCGGCCCGCGACCGCCGATCGGGGCCGCGGGTTTCAGCAGAACGTGCCCTTCACCGACCCCGATGGTCGGAAGTGGTCGGGAACCGCGGTCGCGGTGACCTGTGCCTGGAGCTGGTCGCTCGGGGCGACGAGGCGCACCGTGTTGGTCGCGCCAGAGGTCCACGCGCCCGACCAGAGTTCACGGCCGGCATCGTCGAAGATCTTCACGAATGCGGCGGGCGCGTCGAACGTGAGGCGGATCTCCGCGGAGTTGCAGAAGCGACGCTGTTGCGCGGTCATCGTGAGGTCGAGGGTCACGGGAACCTCTGCCGCGCCCGTGACGGTCGACGGCGACGCTCCGGTCGTCGGACCCGCGGCCGTGGTCGAAGAATGGCCCCGAGCGGTCGATCCGGACTGCGCCGCACGGGTCGTTCCGGGTGCGGCGGTCGAGTGGTCGTCGGAGCCACCGCCGAGGGCGAGTACGGCGACGACCGCGGCGACGACGACCAATGCGGCGATGAACCCGACGACGAGGCCCCGATGCGACGCGGGCGTGTCGACGGCGGCGCCTGCGTCGACCGCGATGGCGGTCTCGCCCCGGTCGACGGCAGCCGTCCGGTGAGCGGGTTCGCCCGGCCGGGTCGTTCCCGCAGGGGGCGACGAGAGCGGGCGGGTCGCGATCGAGCGTGCGCCGAGCACCTGGGAGATGACCGCGCCGTCGGGTGCCTGGCCCGACCGGGTGGCGTCGACCGTCGCGGTCACCTGCGCGTCACCGAGTTCGGTGAGACGCGCCAGCATCTCCTGAGGGGTCGCCGGGTTCGTCGCCAGGATCAACCGCGTCACGTGATCGCCGGTGGAGGCGAGCGACTCCGCTCGCCCCGCGCCGATGCGGGTCGCGGCGAGCGAACGCCACACCTCAGGCGACGGTTCGTGACGTGGGTCCGCGAGGCGCGTGGCCGTGGCGGCATCGAGGTCGTCACGCATCGCCACCCGGGCGCGGACGCCGGCATCGGGATCGTCGACGAGACGCGCCACGACCGGTCCGGGAAGACGCGCGACGCCGGCGAGTGCGCGACGGCGGCCGGGATCGGCCTCGGACAGGATGACGCCGAGGCACGGTCCACAGACCTCCAACCCTCCCACTGCATCGTTTTCGCAGCGCCCGGAGTCGTACCGGACACTGCACCGGATGGTGTCCCGGTCGCTGTGCGGCTCCGGGTTCAGCAGGAATCCCCTGAGGCGTGCCCCGACACACTGATCGAGCTGCCGACCGAGGTGACGTTCACGGCCAACACCGAGGTGGGCCGGGGGAGTTGGAGCTGTTCGGTCTGACCCGATGCGCCGCTCCAGCCGCCGACCCGTGCACCGGTGTCGTCGGTGATCACCACGTAGGCGGGAGCGGGTGAGAAATTGACGGTCACCGACACCGACTTGCAGAAGCGTCCGGCGTCGGGCCGGATCGTGAAGTTCTGGCTGATCGGCGACGGCGGAGGCGGGATGACCGCGGCGGGCGGCGCCACCGTGGTCGGCGGCCAGGTGGGGGCGGCCGTCGTCGGTGCGGTGGTCGTCGTCGGTGCGGTGGTCGTGGAGGCGTCCGTCGTCGTCGAGGCTTCCGTCGTCGTTGAGGCGTCGAGTGTCGTGGTCGGCCGGGAGTCGGGCCTGATCGTCGTCGTCCGGTCGGTCCGGTCGCCCCGGGTGAACGCGACGACGAGAACGATCGCGGCGACCACGACCAGGGCCCCCGCCCCGACGAGCAGCGCGGAGCGGCGTCGCGCTTGCTCCTCGTCGGCGGGGGGCCGGGGCGGGAGTGCTCCGGGACCCGGTGGGACCCGGGAGGCCGACGTCGCCGCGGCCGGCAGGGGAGTGGCGGCGGCTGCCGCCGTGGCAGTCCCCGGCATCGGTTCGGCCGTGGTGGTGGGCGGGCCTGCATCCGGTCTGGCCAGCGGCTCGGCCGGTTCACCGATCGGCAGCCCGTCGAACGCCCTCGCGTCGCGGAGTCGCCGGGCGACCACGTCGCCCGTCGGCTGTGACGCGAGGGTTGCCGAGGCCGTCCAGGAGACGTCAGGGTTGGGATACCGCGCGAGTTGGTCGAGGATGTCAGGGTCGACGAGTGCGTTCGCGGCCAGGATCGTCAGCGTGCCCGCGTCGTCGGTACCCAGGAGCTCCCACGCATGGGTGGCCCCTCCGGCGGTGGCGGCGATCGAGCGCCACACGACCGGGGCCGGCTCACGGTCGGGGTCCGCGAGCCGGTTGACGGTCGCGGCATCCAGGTCGTTCCTCGCGGCCACCTGCGCACGAACCTGGTCGTCCGGGTCCTCGGCGAGTTGCTGGATCACCCCGGCCGCGAGGTGACTGCTCGCCGCCAGGGTCCGGCGCCGACGCGGGTCGGGCTCGTCGAGCAGGATGCGCAGACAGGACCCGCAGATGGCAAGGCCCGAGGTGGGAGGGTTCCCGCAGGGGCCGTCCACGAAACGGGTGATGCAGCCGCTGGGCGACCGATCGGTCACGGCGCCGACGCCCGACGTGCCCGCGCCGCACGGGCGCGGGCCGACCGGTCATTGCCCCCGGCGCCCTTCGACCCGACCCCTTCCGGTGAGGTGAACCGACTCACGGCCGTCAATGGTAGAGGGCGCAGTGCCGAACGGTCGCGAGGATCAGGCCGGCCGCCGCCTGGCGGCGACGACCAGGAGGCCGGCGAGGCCGACCAGCACGAGCGCGAGGCCCGACGCCGCCAGCCGATCGAGGCGGGCGCCGGTGCGGGGTAGCTCGGCGGAGGTGGTCCCGCCGCCGCGGCCTCCGGCGACCCGGACCGGGGTCTGCGGGGGCGACGGCGCGGCGGTCGTCGGTGCCGGTCGCCTCGTCCAGGGAGTCGTGGTCGTCGTGGTCGTGGGCGCTGGGGCTGACGTCGAGGTCGTGGACGACGGGGGCGGCGGCGCCACGCTCGTGGTCGACGTGGTCGACGTCGTGGTCGATGTCGACGTGGTGGTCGGCGGCACGGTGGTGGGGGCGACCGTCGTCGGCGGCGCGCTCGTCGTGGTCGGCGGCGCCGTCGTGGTGGGCGCCGTGGTCGATGTCGACGTCGTACTCGTCGTGGTGGTCGTCGCCGGTGGGGTCACCTCGAAGCTCTCGGTGTCGGCACCACATCCATGGCCGATCGGCGGGAAACCCGCCACGGCGACCGTCGACACGAACGTGTACCAACCGCCCACATCGTCACCCGGCAGGGCGATCGGCGACGAGGTCGCCAGCGTCGGCTCCTCCGGCCCGGCCGGGTTCGCGTCGATCGCGTCATGGACCACGCCGACGGCGTCACCCAGGTCGCCGGCGTCACACGCGTCGGCGATCGCCTCGATCGAGGCGAACGGCCCGTACAACGCCGTCTCGACGGTGGCCGTGGTTCCGGCAGCCAGGCCGGTGACCGACACCTCGTCGGTGACCGGTGCGCCCGGCGTCCTGACCGGCGCATGGGCGACCGTGTCGACCGTCGGGGTGAAGATCGCCGACTCACCGACCTCACCGCAGGGACCGGTCACCGTGCCGAAACCGGGAACGTCCACCGACGCGACCCAGGTGTAACGCCCGATCGCCGTCGGTGTGAACGCGGCCGACGTCTGCTCGCCCGAGCCGGTGGTCGCCCACGAATCGGTGAAGACCCGCCGGGCGGGATCACAGCTCGGCGCGTCGTCGGGCCGCTCGGGTCCGTACAGCGAGACCGTCACCGTGCCGGGCTCACCGGGGGCGAGACCGGTCACGGTCACGGTGTCCTGCAGGCCGTCGCCGACCGGCGACACGACATGGGCCGATCCTTCGAGACCGGCCGGCGGCGCCGGCAGTTCGGCGCCGTCGTCGACGAGTCGGGCGCGGGTCGTCACGGCGACGCTGCGGTGATCGGCGAACGTGATCGCCGCGGTCTGGTCCCAGCCGATCGAAACGTGCTGCACGGTGTCGGCGGGCAACTCGTAGCCGTCGGGGGCGGCGACCTCGGTGATCTGGTAGTCGCCGGCGGCAAGGGAGCCGAGGGTCGTGGGCGTGAGCGCGCTGGTGAAGGTGTCGACCGGGTCCTCGTAGACGCCGTCACCGTCCGCGTCGCGCTCGACGAGAAGTCGGGCCCCGGCCACCGGTTGGGCCGTGACCGCATCGATCTTGATCAGGTTCAGCCCCGCCTGCCGCCGCACCGGGTCGGTGAGTTGCAGCTTCGCCGTGGCGCCCGCGGTGACGGTCACCGGGTAGGGAGTGGGGTCGACCTCGACGCCGGCGGGGGCCGAGGTCTCGGTCACGACGTAGTCGCCGATGGGCAACTCGAGCACGTTCGACGAACCGTCGGCGCCGACGGTGAGGGTGCCCACCGACGTCGACACGCCTTTCACGATCACGTCGAACGTCGCCCCCACGGCCGACTGGTAGGCGGGATTGTCGGTCGACTTGAGAAGCTGCATCGTGCCCGTGGGGAGCCGCCCGAGCCCGCGGCCCCGGTAGATGGTGCCCGTGGAGGTGATGACGCGCTGGGGTACGCTCCCGGCGGGGTAGTCCGGCCCCTTCCAGACGCGGTACGTCGTCGGTGCGGTGGTCTGGGCATCGACGACGATCGCTGCCGTGGCGTCGCGTTGGGTCCAGTGGGTGTGGATCCGGCCGGACGCGTCCGTGGTGGCGCGGTGCTCGGTCGCGGGCGCGTCGGTCACGTTGTAGGGGACCAGCCCGACCCGGTGACCGGCGACGGCTCGGCCTGTCGCGGTCTTCACGGTGGTGACCGCGTCCCAGTCCATCCCGGAGGTGTGGGTCAACGTCGTCGTGATCTTCCACGGGTTCTTCGTCGGATCCGACAGCCAGAACGCGCGGCTCTCCGCTTCTCGGTAGATCGAGACTGCCGCAGCCTTCACCGCCGGGTGCGAGATGGCCATCGACGGGACGTCCACCGACGCGTACCCGTCACCGGACAGACCGTGGACCACGGCGGCCAGGCCGGCGGCGGTCGTGGGGTCCTCGGTCGCGGTGTACGCCCACACGGCGTAGGCGAGTGCGTGGCGGTCGGTGACCGACACGCCCCGCTCGGCGGGCAGATCGGTGGTGCGGGTGTTGCCGACCGCACGCGGATACGCCTGGCCGCTCTGGATGCACCAGGCCGTGCCCACGTCGGTCAGATAGCCGCCCAGCCACGGGTGCGTGAAGCCGTTCGTCGTGATGTCGGCGAGACCGAATCCGAAGCCCGCGTCGGCCGACGCGTCGAGGGTGCGTCCGACGAACACGCACAGGGCGACGGTCACCAGGATCCCGGTGACCGCGATCAGACGCCTCGCCCGCCCGTCGCGGACCGGATGGTGACCGTGCCCCTCCCGGGCGGGCCCGATGCCGGTGGTCGTCGAGATCGATGGGGTCGTCACGGGCGTGCTCCTCGCAGACGGCGTCTCCGCTCGGCCGCGGTGACGGGTTGGTTCCCCTGTGCCCAGATCCGCCGCTTCTCAAACCTCGCGTCCGCGATCTCGCCTGCTCGACTCGCCCCGGAGCCGGACCGCGGCGCCACCGGCAGGGTGCACCGCCGTCGCCGGTCGGTAGCCTTTCCCGCACCGGATCGCCCCAGCCCCGCTGGGCCACCAACGTCGGTTCACCAGGAGTCGGACATGCTCGGATACGTGATCGCCATGGCGATCGAGGGCCTCGTCCTGGGCGCGCTCGG
>JBDZVK010000029.1:0-16199 GCA_040255725.1 Actinomycetota bacterium | reverse complement strand
CCCAGAGCCGACGGGGGGTGTGGTTTGGGGCGGGGGGGCGGCGGGGGCCCCCGCGGGGGGGGTGAAAGCCGACGCGCAGTCGGCGCGTCCGCCTTCGTTGCTGTCGTGATCGTCCGACGCGTGGTCGCCGTTCGACTCGTGTTCTTCGTGGCCGGTCTCGTGGTCGTCCGACTCGTGTTCGTCATTGTCGCCCGACTCGTGGTCGTCGTGCTCGTCGTGGTCGGCGTCGTGGTCGTCGACACACGCACCGGAGTCGGCGGGAGCGGTCGAGGAACCGGCGGTGACGAGCAGAGGATCGGTCGGCTGGGGGCCGGCGGCCGGTGTGCCTCCACCGGAGCTGTCAGCGGAGTGGGTTCTCGCCTGGATGGCGACGAATGCACCAGTCCCCACCAGGCAGCTCGCGGCCACGAGCCCCGTCGTTCGTCGCACCACGGCGTTGCCGATGTCTCGTGCACGGCGTGATGGTTCGCTCATGGAAGGTCTCCTGGCCTCGACGGTTGGTGTGTCTCCAGCGTCGGGCATGATCCCTAAGACGAGGTAAGAGCCTCTTTGGATGTTTTCGAGAATCGTTCCGGCCAGCGGATCTCGAGGAGTGCCCCGCCGCCGGGAGCGTTCGACGCCGTGGCGACCGCTCCCGACGCTTCGGCCGCACGGCGCACGATCGCCAGTCCCAGACCCGATCCGGTGTGGCTGCGCGCACTCACGGCCCGGTAGAACCGGTCGAACACCAGCGGCAGGTCGCCGGCCGCGAATCCCGGGCCGTGGTCGCGCACGGTGACCGACCCCGGGATGACGTCCACTTCGATCCGGGTGTCCGCAGGCGAAAACTTCACCGCGTTGTCCAACAGGTTGCCGACAGCGCGTGCCAGCAGTCGGGGAGCCGCGGCGACCTCGAACGGTTCGATCGTGAGCACGATCTCGCGTCGTGATCGGCGACGGGCACGTTCGACGACGTCGGTGACGAGCCGGTGGACCTGCACGTCGACCTGTGGCTCGGCGTCTGGCACGTCGATCGCCAGTTCGACGACTTCATCCACCAGGGTCGACAGCTCGACGAGTTCGGCGTCGACCGAAGCGATCGCCTCGTTGCGGGTTTCGGGGTCGAGCTCTGGATGCCGGAGCAGCGTGCCCACGTTGGCGCGCATCGACGTGAGCGGGGTGCGCAGCTCATGGCTGGCGTCCTGCACGAGCTGTTGTTGTGCGTCGCGTGACTCGTGCAGCGCGGCCAGCATCGTCTGCAGAGAGGCGGCGAGTCGTCCGGTCTCGTCCCTACGCTCCACGGCGATCGGGACGTCGGCGCGCCCGGACCGGGCCATGCGCTCCGCGGCGTCGGTCAGGCGTTCGAGCGGGCCGGTGAGCCAGCGCGCGATCAGCACACCCATCAGGGCTGCCGCGGCGATCACGATGCCGCCCACCACCACGGTGCGCATGAGAATCGAGCTCAGTGCCCGCTCGACCTCGGTGAGGCTCCGACCGATCCGGATCTGGGAGCCGTCCTGAGCGGCGACGACCACGAAGCGGTAGGGGTGGCCGTCGAGTGACACGTCAGTCGGCGGCCCGATGCCGGCTTCCGCGGCCGAACCGAGCTGCCCGGCCAGGTCGGCGGGCCGGGTCTCCGACGAGATCCACGCCGTGGTCGTCCCACCCGGGGCGACACATTCGATGCTTGCACCGGGCAGCGCAGAGACCAGATCGTCCCGCTCGCGCCGATCGTCCTCGTCGGGGTCGTCGTGATGGCACAGGGCCTTCGCGGCGTGACCGTCGGGGTCGGTGAGTCCAGACGCGTACGAGGTGAGGCTGGTGTCGATCTCGTTGCGGAGGGTCCGCGCCGTCGACACGTAGCTGATCGATCCGACGGCGAGCACCGACAGCCCGGCGATAGCGGCGGACGCGACCGCCAGTCGAGTCCGCAGACCGATCACTGATCGATCCGCCGCATCGTGTACCCGACGCCCCGGACCGTCTGGATCAGACGCGGCCGCCCGCCTGCCTCGGTCTTGCGGCGCAGATAGCCGATGTACACGGCGAGTGACTTGGACTCGGGGCCGAAGTCGTAGTCCCAGATGCGTTCGTAGATCGTGGAGTGGGTGAGCACGATCCCCGCGTTGCGGGCCAGCAGTTCGAGCAGCTCGAACTCGGTCTTGGTGAGCTCCAGTTCGGTGTCGCCTCGCCAGGCCCGTCGCGCGGGTGGATCGATACGGAGGTCCTCGACGACCATGGCTTCGTCGTCGCTCGAGCGGCGCAGGAGCGCCCGCACGCGGGCGAGGAGCTCCTCGAGCGCGAACGGCTTGGGAAGGTAGTCATCCGCGCCGGCATCGAGGCCCGAAACCCGATCGGAGACCTCCGTGCGGGCGGTCAACATGAGGATCGGGGTGCGGACGCCGGTCCGGCGCAACTCGCGGCACACCGAGAGGCCGTCGCGCTCGGGCATCATGACGTCGAGCAGAATCAGGTCCAATTCGTCGGTCGCCGCCGCGTCGAGTGCCGCGGCGCCGTCGGCGACCGCGTGCACCTGGTAGCCCTCGAGCCCGAGCGCCCGCTGAAGCGCTTCGTTGGTCGCCCGGTCATCCTCGGCCAGCAGGATCGTCCCCGACATCACGATGGTCTACCTCACGCCGGTAAGGGTGCGGTAAGAATTCCACCGTGACGAACGGTCCGGTGCAGTCACAGGAATCGGTGCGTCGCTCTTACGACACGGTTGCGGCCGACTACGCGCGCAGCATGCCCGACATGAGTCGCGAGCACCCGCTCGATCTGGCGGTGCTCGATGCCTTCATCGAGATGGTGGAGGGTCGGCTCGTTCTCGATGCGGGCTGTGGTGCCGGGCGGATCAGCTGCTACCTCGCGGACCGCGGGGTAGCGGTGCAGGGGGTGGACCTGTCACCGCGGATGATCGCGCAGGGTCGGGCGCGCCATCCCGACCTCGACCTGTCGGTCGCCTCGATCACCGAACTACCCCACGGCGACGAGTCCTTCGGCGGCGTGGTGCTCTGGTACTCCACCATCCACCTGTCAGACCCGGAATTGTCCCAGGCACTGGAGCAGACCCTTCGGGTGTTGACTCCCGGCGGGCATCTGCTGATCGCGTTCCAGTCCGGTGTCGGGACCCGGAGGCTCTTCGACGGCTACCCGGGCGAGGGCGTCACGCTCGTGCGCTACCTGCGCACGACCGATGAGGTTGCCGAGCAGCTCACCGCGAGCGGCGCCGCCGAGGTGCTTCGGTGGGAACGCGCCGGCGAGGGAGGCGACGCGGATGACCACACGATGCTGATCCACCGGAAGGCCGACGCCTCGGAGTGACACCCGCGTCGGGGGAGAGCGCCGCTCGACCGGCGCAAGCGGCTCGGGTCGTCGAGTAGCCCTGGCGTGGTGGCTACTCAGCGGCTGAAAGGTTCGATTCGAGGTCGGTGAGCGTGGCGAGCACCTCGGTGCGACGTGACCGCGACATCGATCCGACGGTGAGGCGTTCGAGCTCGGCCCAGGCCGACTCGACCTCGTCCCGCAGGTGGAAGCTCGCCTCGGTGGCGTGCACGATCGTCGCACGCCGATCGGTGGGCGACGGCTCCTTGTGCACCAGGCCGACCTTCTCGAGGCGGGCGATGCTGCGGACCATGGTGGACGCGTCGGAATCGAGCTTGTCGACGAGGTCGACCTGTCGCTGGGGTCCGTCGTGCCACAGGGTCATCAGCACCAGCTCCTGACCGGGGCGCAGCCCGGTCTCGCGAAGCAGCCTCGCCGCGAGCGCCTTGTGGGCACGGGCAACCCGGAAGACCGCCGAACTGATCGGGCCCGCTCCGAAGTCGGGCTGTTCTGCCATGACCACAGCGTACTCCCAGAAACTTGTCCGAACAGGGAATGCAGTCCGACGATTGGGTGTTCGAACAGGTACTTCCCGATCAATTCGCACAAGGAGTACGAACGATGAACCAGACGACACCCACCGCTTTCGACCCGGTTTCGGTTGGCAGCCTGGCGCTGCGCAACCGGATCGTGATGGCACCGATGACCCGCAGTCGAGCCGACGCGACGCTTGCAACCGCGGACATGGCCACCTATTACGCCCAGCGTTCGAGCACCGGCCTGATCGTCACCGAGGGCATCCAGCCCAGCGCGATCGGCCAGGGCTATCCGGCCACCCCGGGACTCCACACCGCCGGGCAGGTCAGGTCGTGGCAGCCGGTGACCGATGCCGTCCACGCCGAGGGCGGCAACATCGTCGCCCAGCTGATGCACACCGGACGGATCGGTCACCCCAGCAACACGGCCGCCGCCGGCAACGGCGCGCTGACCCCGGTCGGCCCGTCACCGGTACCAGCCGCAGGGCAGATCTTCACCCCGACCGGACTGCAGGACCACGTGGTGCCCGAGGCGCTGACCGCAGAGGGCATCGCCGCCACGATCGACGACTTCGCGGTCGCCGCACGGAACGCGATCAGTGCCGGCTTCGACGGCGTGGAGGTCCACGGCGCCAACGGCTACCTGCTGCACCAGTTCCTGGCTCCCAACGCGAACGAGCGCACCGATTGCTGGGGTGGCAGTCCGCTGAACCGCATCCGCCTCACCCTCGAGGTCACCCAGGCCGTCGCCGATGCCATCGGCGCCGATCGCACCGGCCTGCGCATCTCGCCGGCCAATGGGCTCGGCGACACCGTCGAGACCGACTACCGCACGATCTATCCGCTTCTGGTGACCGAACTGGACCGGCTCGGCCTGGCCTACCTGCACGTCGTCGACAGCGGCGACCCGACCCTGACGCCGACGCTCCGTGCCGCGTGGCACGGTCCGCTGATCTTGAACGCCGCCGGTCCCGACCCGCTGGACCACCCGCGGCGACTCGACCTCATCGCCGAGGGCAAGGCCGACCTCGTCTCGTTCGGTCGACTGCTGATCGCCAACCCGGACCTCGTCACTCGGCTCGCAGTCGGAGGCGACCTGGCCCTGCCCGACATGGCCAAGGCCTACGGCGGCGACCATCACGGTTACACCGACTATCCGACGCTCGCCGGCCCCGCCCTGGTCGGCTCAGTTTCCTAGGGGCCCGCAAGGTGCGCCCGCAAGACCGATGACCACGAAGAACCAACAAAGGAAAGGTGCAGGGAAATGACCGCATTCAACGAACGCATCATCGAGGAATTCCACGACAACGAGGGCAGGGTGGGTGCCTGGGGCGACAATCTCGTCCTCATCCATCATCGTGGCGCGAAGACCGGAGCCGAGCGGGTGAACCCCGCGATGGCGCTGCGGGACGGTGACGACTGGTTGGTCGTCGGATCCGCAATGGGCGCACCGCGTGATCCCGCCTGGACCATCAACCTGAGGGCGAACCCCGACGTCGAGATAGAGGCGGTGGTCGACGGCGAGATGACCACCGTACCGGTGCACGCCACCGAACTGGTCGGCGACGAGCGGCAGGCAATGTTCGCCCGGTTCGTGCAGATGGCTCCGGCATTTCAGCAGTACCAGCAAAACACGACCCGCGTGCTCCCGGTGATCAGGTTCACCCGCCGGATCCCCGTGGGCGTGCCGTCCTGATCACCGCAGTGCCGGGTCGGCGAGCACTCTGCCCTCGGTTGAACCGAGCAGCTCCTCCATCCCCGAGCCCGACCGTGTCGTCACGCCCGAGACCATCGTCCCGGAACCGACGCCGAACGCTTCGGCCGCTCGGGCAGCTCGCGGTCAGCGACGACCTCGGGTCGGGTCGGCGACCTCGTACCCCTGGCGAGCGGCCGCCCCGTCCTCCTGGGAGACCGCCGCCTCGCCGTTTTCTTGCTCGGTCATCGTTTCGACGTCGGGGTCGATCTCGTCGGCGTGACGTTCGCCCTGGTATGCCTCGTCCCGAGCAGTGCGAGCTTCCATCGCTCGCTTCTCGGCCTCGGCCGCCTCGCGCTTGGCTCTGGCCGCATGTTCTTCGGCAGCGGCTTCTCGGCGGTCGGCTTCCAGGTGGTCGAGCTCGGCCTGGCCGCGTGCTTCGCTTGCCTCGGCGCGACGTTCGTCGGCTCTGCGTTGCTGGGCCATCCGCGCCGCGATGGCTGCGATGATGGCGACGACGACCACCGCGATGATGATGGCGATCACGATTTCCACGGGAATACCTCACTTGTCGGGGTGCCAACGACTTCCCGACCCGCCGTCCCGCAAACGCCCCGCTGCGATGTACGGCCGACCGAGATCACGACGGGGCTACCGCGCCAACCACCGGCCGTCACCAGCAATGGCAGTCGAGTGTTCTTCGATTCGGATTGCTGAGGGCATGAGCCTGATTGTGTTCGACCCCGAGGCCGGATCGATCGAAACGCGCGGCTGACCGCACTCGTGAGTCTCCACCATAGAGGTGTACGATACGTGTACGATACGTGTATGGCCCGGGTACGCACGAACATCGTGATCGAGGACGACCACGTCGAGGTGATCAAGCAGCGCTACGGCGTACGCACCAAGACCGAGGCAGTCGATCTGGCGCTGCGTCATCTGGCGGGTCAGCCGATGACCCGGGAAGAGGCCCTGGCGATGCACGGCTCCGATCCGAGCTTCGACCCGCCCGCTGATCAGGCGCCACGTGGCGCGGAGTGATCCTCGCCGACACCTCGGCATGGGTCGAGTTCATCCGGGGAACCGACAGTCGCGTCGATCAGCGCATGCGTGAGCTCATCGCCGAGAGCGATGAACTCGCGGTGACCGACCCGGTGATCATGGAGGTTGCCGGTGGCGCGCGCAGCGAGCGACAAGAGCACAGTCATCGACGCCTGCTGGCACGCTGCTCTCACTTCACCGTCGAGGTCCCCACCGACTTCGACGGCGCCAGCAGCATCTACCGTCGCTGTCGATCGGTCGGCGTCACACCCCGAGGCATGATCGACTGCATGATCGCGGCGGTTGCGCTGCGGCGGAATGCTGTGCTCCTTGCCCATGACGTCGATCTCGCCCGCATCGCACAGGTCATCGGCGTCGACCTCGACCCCGCATCGCTCCGGCCCTGATCCCGGCGCATCGACTCGTGGGTCGCCGCGCCCAGGTCGATCATCGTGCGAGGTGGTACCTGTCGTGAGGCGCGGCTTGCCGCGGGAACCACGACAGGCAGAAGTGTCGGCGTGGCCGGTGTCCACATGACCGACCGGACCAGGGTCAGCAGACGCCGGCCTGCCTCGCTCCGAAGCTCGCCTGGTCGACCGTGAACTGGTCGCCGTACGGCGAGGAGAGTTGGTCGATCAACCCTTGGCAGGAGAAGCCCTTGAACTCGAGGTACGACTGCGCCGCCTTGACGGCCTGGGCGTTCCAGTCCACGTTCAGACTGTCGACAGCAGCCGTTGCATCTTGCACGCTGAACTGGTCGCCGTACTCCGACGACAGTTGGTCGATGAGACCTTGCCGTGAGAAGCCCTTGAAGTCCAGGTAGGACTGCGCTGAGCGAACTGCCTGCTGCTGTACAGGCGGCAAGGTGGGAGGGGGCGGGGTCGTGGGCGGCGGGGCCGTGGTCGGCACAGGAGTCGTCGGCGCAGCGGTTGTCGCCGGTTCGGTCGTGGTGGGAACCGACGTCACCTCGCTGGTCACGGGTTCGGTGACCGGAACCGTTGTGGTCGACGCTGCGGCCGTGGTCGTGCCGTCGTTTCCACCGGACGCGGCCGCCCCGATGATGATCAGGACGACGATGGCGCCGACGACCCACGGCCACTTCTTCTTCTTGCGTGCTCCAGCCGAAGGATCCGCACCCTGGGGAGGTGGCGCGATTCCGCTGGGAGGAGGTGGCGCAATTCCTCCCGGAAGAGGCTGGGGCCCTGGGGGTGGGGCGAATCCGCTGCCAGATGGCGATGTCCGTGGGGCGCCTGGCGGGGGTGGCGGGTTCATGCCACCTCCAGGTGCGGGCGGTGGCGGGTTCGTGCCGGGCCACGACGATGTCGGCTGCCCCGAGTCTGAGCCGAATGGCGCCGTTGGCGCTGGGGGAGGCGGTGCGAACGCGCCCGGTCCGGGGCCTCGATCAGGTGGCGGTGGTGACGCTGCTTCGACAGCTTGCTCGGCGCGCGAGCCACATTGGGCGCAGAACGGCCCGTGCAACTCGGCTCCGCAGTTGGGGCAGGTAGTGGATTCGGTCATTTCTCCCTCTCTTTTTCATCAGGCCGCCCGGCCTGTGACAACGATGATCCCTTCATCATCCAGATGCAAGGGATCGGTTCTTCGACTGATCCAGTGTTCGGCTTGTCGAGTGCAACCTAGCCATTGGGTGTGACATCGGCTCGGCGGCGACGTGCCCGCGGGCAGACTGGTCGATGCCGACCGTCACGGCCCTGTGTCATTGGCCGGTGCGATACTGGGGCCATGCCGGACAATGTCGTCGACCTGGTCGACGCAGATCGAGCGTTGGTGATGCGAGCTCTGCGTTCGCCGCGGGGCCGCTACGGCGCCGAACGAGCTGGGCAGCTCTCGGGGGTGCCGTCGAGGACGTTGTACGACTGGGCCAAGGCGGGAGTGTTGGTTCCGGACTGGTTCGCAGCGTTGCCTCGGGGTTGGTCCTACCGTGACATCGTCTTTGCCCGCGCGCTCGCGTGGCTACGTCACAGGGGACTCGAACGACCGGTCGCGGCGAAGCAACTCGAGTTGCTCCGAACAAGGATCACCGACGGCGCCATCGACCCGTTGATCCGAACCGATGGGGCCGTTGTGTTGCTCGGGGAGTCGAATGTCGACGAGCTGAGCGGGCAGCAGGTTTTCGATGGCATCGTCGGACTGCTCGACGTCTTCGAGTTGACCGAGCCGATCGAAGGCGTCTCGACCCGAGAGATCCGTGGCCCGAACCTGGTTCGACCGTCCATCCATACGCACATCTCGCCTTGGGTGGTTGGCGGTGAGCCATGTGTGGACGCATCTCGAATCACCAGCGCTTCGCTGTACGCGCTCCATACCGACCGGGGCCTGGTAACCGAACAGGTCCTTGAGCTCTACCCTCAACTGTCTCGAGAGCCCATCGACGACGCGATCGAGCTCGAAGTCGAACTTCGCGCGGCGTGACGGTGCCTTGCCCGCGCGGTCACGCAATGGCCGAGCTACGGGGTCGATGAGAGAGAAGCCAGCCTCTGGTAGCGAGCTGTTCCCAGGCGCGGGCCACATGCTCCCTGGTGAAGATCGACCGTTTGCGGGCGTTCCAGTCCGCGACTCGATCGAACGCTGCAGCGGGATCCTCCGCGATGGGGTCATGGGTGGCGACCCAGTGCACCGTCGCGAGCAGCTCCAGTCCGTAGGTTGATTCGTACCCTGTGGCGAGTTCCATGACGCGCTCGATTCGCTCGCGGGTATCGGTGGCAGTAGCGAGGACACCATCGGCGGCTTCGCGGGCGCCCGGCCGCAACGTGATGGGGTCCGCTGCGGTCACGGGTCGGCTGCCGTCCCCGAACCCGAGGATGTAGTGGCCCTCCATTGATCGCAGCGACTTCCGGAGGTTGTCCGCGTACGGCCCGTACTGTGCTTTGGCGAATTCAAGCCGGAGCGGCTCGCCGAGCACCTGCAGGAAGTACGCGAGTTTCTGGACTTCGATTTGGGAGACCTCGAAAGTCATCTCCGCGTAGCTTGCAAGCAAAGCGACCATGGCCGCCTTGCCGATCGTCAACTTCGGCGGTCTTGTTGCGTCACGCATCGCCGCGGCAGGGGGAGCGCCATCGGGTGGATAGACGAGGATGGCGACGTCCGGAATGTCAGCGAGCTTGCGCTTGATCAGCGGTCTGACTTTTGACCAGCTGAGTCCGCCGTTGCCGCAGCCGAGCGGAGGGACCGCGACGGATCTCACATCGAGGTCGCGGATGACTCGCACGAGGTCGTCCAAGCCCGCATCGATGTCGGCGAGTCTCGACTTGGCGCGCCAGTGGCCCTTGGTCGGGAAGTTGATGATGAACCGCGGCCCGGTCATCGATCCAGTGTCGAACACGTGCATGGTGCCGAGCTCGATGGCCCCTGACTTCGCCGCCTTCGCGTACGCCTTGAACATTGCAGGGTACGCGCGCTTGAACTGGAGCGCGATGCCTTTGCCCATGACGCCGACCGTGTTGACGGTGTTGACGAGCGCGTCGACGTCGGCGTCGAGCAGGTTGCCATGAGCTTCGTGAATGTTCGAGCCGGTCATTTCAGAAGTACCACTCGGGTTTGATGGCCAGATGTGGGTGGTGTTGGGAGTCGGCGATCAGGCCTGCGACGGCAGCTGCGGCAGCGGGGTCGTGGACTGCGACACCTGCTACTGCTTCCCATGGTACCGCCTCGTGAACGAGTGCCTCGGCCATGCGGCGCTCCTTCCGGTCGGGCTCGGACGCAGTGTTTGCCCACTGTCGTCGCTCCATCAACTCCCAGTCGATCTCGTCGTCGAGTTCTTCGACGGCGGCGAAGTGGTAGGAGTTCTCCAGTACGGCATTGCGATCCGTGAACACGATCGGATGTCCAGCTTGCAGGAGGCCATCGAGATCGCACAGCAGGTAGACGATGCCGTCGGCGCCTCGCTGGTAGGTGGGTACGTTGCCGCGGCAGATCGCGAACAGCATCGGACTGCGCGGTGCGAAGTAGAAGGGGACGTAGTCGGCAACTACACCCCCGGGCCTAGTGCCAACGCGGGTGGCGCGGCGTCGCTCCTTGATGCGGGCATTGCCGATATCCGTCGTGAGGCCGGTACCCGCCGCGTCACGGTCGCAGCGAAGACGGCTGCGATGATTCCGGGAAGGTTGTCCAGATGAGTGATGTGGTAGATCCACGTGGGGTGCGGTCGGGGCATCGCCAGGCGCCGATCAGTTCACGTCAAAGACTTGGAGGACTTCGTCGCCGTAGTCGTTGATGACCTTGACGGCGATCTTGCCGGTGGTGGGCTTGGCGAAGGGGACCGACTCGGTGCGGTAGAGAGTCGCCCAGGCGTCGGCGTCGATCTCGGCCTTGAGTTCCCGCTTGAGCTTGGCGAACGGGTCACCGCCGCCGAGGAAGTAGCAGTGGCGCACGAAGAACGACTCGCCGTTGTAGTCCGAATCGATCATCCACAGCGCGATCTGGCTGGTGTCACCCGCGCGCACCTCGCCGGTGGTCGGGTTGAACACGTCCACGCCGGCCAAGGTCACCACGACCTGGCCGTCGTCGGTGGTGGTGATGTCGACGTCGGGTTCGCCGAAGACGGTGAACAGGTTGCCTGCCCCGGTCTTCTTCAACTTGTCGCCCATCACCAGATCGGCGTTCATCCGCACCAGCAGCACCGGTACCCGGCCGAGTTGACGCTCGGCGGCGACGCTGGCGAAGCCGTCCTTGGACGACACGAAGTCGTCGGTCGCCCCCAGCGCGTTGGGGTCGAACGCGAAACCGAGCACACACAACAGGTCGATGTCATCGGCGTCGATTGCTTCCTTCGCGCACGATTTGATGAACGCACCGTCGACCGTGCCGTACTGCGGGCCGACCGCGACCCCCACCCGTGACGGCTTCGCCTCGGACGCATCGGCGTCGACCTGTTCACCCACGGCTTGGATGTAGACGCCTGCATAGGGCTCGAAGGTGGCGAAGCGCAGTCGCTCGTCGCGCACCCCGTTCTGGATGCCGGCACGACTGAGGTTTTCCAGGATCATCGTCTCAAAGGTCTCCGCGTGTGGGTCGTGCGCGGCAGCGACCTCGGCCGCGGACTCGGGGCCACCGGCGAACGCGACCGAGCGGTGCGGCGACAGGCTCTCGACCGTGAACGGGCCGGTGACCCGCACCTTGTTCTTGTCGACGTAGGGCTTGTCGTAGAGGGTTTCGGAGTCGGCGTGGCGACGGATTGCCGCGTCGATCTCGTCGCGGGTCATCCCCTCGTGGATGTCGGGGTTGTTCGCGATCGACTTCAGGGTGATGTGGGGGACTCGCTCGTAGACGAAGCCCTGGCGGATGTCGCCGTGGGTCGGCGCATCGGGGAGTGGGGTGCCCGAGACCTGGCCTTCCTTGAGGCGACCCTCCGCGGAGTCGGCGAGCAGGTAGTACGGGAACTTGCCGCCCATGAGCCGCTGACGGGCGAGCGCGAGCGCGACGCGGGAGGAGTCGATCGTGATCCACCGTCGACCCCACTGCTCGGCCACGTACGCCGTCGTCCCCGACCCACACGTCGGGTCGAGCACCAGATCCCCCGGATCGGTCGTCATCAGGACGCAGCGCTGAACGACCTTTGTGTTGGTTTGAACGACGTAGGTCTTATCCATGCCGCTACCCGACTGGGTATCCGTCCAGATATTGTTGAGCGGCAGCAGTGTGTAGTCGTCGAAGAACCGCACATAGGACAGCGTCGTTCCTGTTGGCTCAACTCGACCAGCGGAGATGAGATTCTGCATCCCAGCTGGGTGGGTGGACCACTCGCGCGAGGGCGGAAGATACGACTGCCCGCCGACCTCGACCGGGTAGTAACCGGATCGACTCGCTCGGACCCTGGCTGACGTCAATATTTGGTAGCGAAACGGCCGCCCGGTTGGGCCAGTCGCGGGTATCCGACGCCGTGTTCCGTCTTCGACTTCCTCGTGCGTGTATGCCTCGCCGCCGACGCCTCCTACCTCCTTTTGGTCGAACAGTTGCCGATAGCGCAGCGCGTCGCGTTCCCTTGCGTACCAAACGGCGTAGTCGGCGATGCCGCCCAGGTACTCACCTGTGGACATGCTGGTCTTCTTGATCGTGATCAAGCTGACGAAGTTCTCTGCGCCGAAGACCTCGTCGAGCAGGCTCCGCACCAAATGGACATTTTCGTCGCCGATCTGGACGAACACGCTGCCCGATTCGGTGAGCAGATCCCGAGCGACGACCAGGCGGTCGCGCAGGTAGTTCAGGTAGCTGTGGATGCCCAGCTCCCAGGTGTCACGGAACGCCTTGATCTGCTCCACCTGGCGGGTCGCGTCGTCGAGTTTGCCGTCCTTCACGTCGCGCTTGCGCGCGGAGACCTGCCAGTTCGAGCCGAACTTGATGCCATAGGGCGGGTCCAGATAGATGCACTGCACCTTGCCGCGCAGACGCTCGCGGTCGGCCAGGCTCGCCATCACCTCGAGCGAATCGCCGAGGATCATACGGTTCGACCAGTTCGCATCGTGTTGGTAGAACTCGACCGACGCCAGGTCGTCGAGCCCGTCGAACGTGTCGAATAGCGTCGCCTCCGGTTCGGCTTCGCTCGCCTTGGCCGTCTGGCGCAGATTCTCGATGAGCACCCGCGGGTCGATCTTCTCCTGGATGTAGATCGGCGCGGAGGTCACCGCCAGGTCGTCCGCGTCGGTGGCGTCCTTGCCCTTCCACACCAGTTGCGGGTCGAGGGTGACGTCACGTTCCCACAGCAGCTCGCGGGGCGCTTCGACCTGCGGGGTGACGAACACCTGCGCGTCGGCGGTCGGGATGTTCGTGCGCTTGGTGTCGTGCACGATCGCCTCGACCGGTTTGGGCCCGGTGGCCTTCTTCTTACGTGGCGCCATCGCTCAGCTCACCTGTTCCATTCCAGCGAAACCGACTCCCGCCGGCTCGCCTCTCCCGTGTTCGCTTGCATACAACTCCTCGATCGCCACACTCAGCTCCCGGCCAAAGACCTCCGGGCCGGCCAGCTCGACGTAACCCCACAGGCCCCAGCCGCCGTGGTTGTTCACCGCCACGCACCACTGGTCGCGTGCGGTCGCCGCCTTCGCTGCCCGCGGGCCGGGGGACTTGCGCGACCCCGACACCTCGACGATCAACGTGCGGGCCACATCGTCGGTGCCCGCGGGCACGAGCCGCACCAGAAAGTCGGGCACGTAGTAGCGGCTCCGACCTTTGTGCACATATGGGATGCGGAAGTGCAGCCCTTCGTTCTTGACGAACGACGCCACGCGATCGTCGACCTCGCACAGGTGCGCCACCGCTTCCTCCCACGCATTGCCACCGTCGGCGCCGCCTCCCGAATCGAGGGTCACCAGGTTCACGTGCGACTTGGTCGCGGCGATCACCTTCTTGCGGGTCACGAAATCGACCTCGGCCGTAGAGCGCTCTGGCTCGAACATGCGGATCATCGGGCGCAGCACCCCGTGTCGGTTGCCTTCCTGGCGGATGATCGCGTCGTAGACGCGCTCGGCGGCAACCGCCAGGCCCTGCTCGGTGCCCAGCAGTCCGATCGGCGCGTCCGGGTCGGTCGTGACGCACTCGGCGATCCAGCGTTTGGTGATGGCGAGCAACTGGGGAAACAGCCACGGCCGTTGCGCCCCCTCGTCACCCAATGCGCGCTCGAACCTGCCGAGAAGCTCGGCGGTGATCTTGTACGCGAGCGTCGCGGGGCGCATGTCGCGCAGCTCATCGAGGCGCACCTCTTCATCGGTGCCGACCACGCCCGCCGCCTGCACCCAGGTCGCCAACACGTCGCGTTTGACGTTGTAGCGATCGGCGGTGTCGTCGAACGCCGCGAACACGAGCGACTCGGGCACCTCCATCCGGTAGCCATCCAGCACAGGGAAGGTGATCGCCAGGTCTGCCCGGTCGGCTACCGCGTGCACGTGCGCGGCCGGCTGGGCCGGCTTCGGGTCACCCGGTTGCTGACCACCCGAGGGGATGAACGCGAAGGGCACCCCGTAGATCTGCGCGTACTCCGGCGAGAACCGCCCCTGCTCATCGAGCGCGAAGCCCCGACGCCGCAAACCCCGACCCACCACCTGCTCACACAACAACTGGCTCCCGAACGCGCGGATGCCGAGAATGTGGGTGACGGTGTTGGCGTCCCACCCCTCGGTCAGCATCGACACCGACACCACACAGCGCACCTGCTCACCCAGGCGGCCCGGCTTGCCGATCGTGTTCATGATCTCGCGGAGCAGGTCTTCGTCGGTGAGCGCCTCGACATCGGCGCCGGGGGAGCGGCGTCGGATCTCGGCTTTGAACGTGTCGATCTCGGTGCGCACCGCGTCCTTGAAGTCGGCACTCAGCGACTCGCCCGACTCGAGCGCGACCGAATCGATCAGCACCGTGCGCGGTCGGGCGAGTGGCAAGCCGTCGACCACGTTCGAGAGCAGTTCGAGGTGGCCCGGACGCAACTCGTGGCCGGCGATCCAGTCGTGCACCAGGCGTGACACCGTGGTGTTGGGGCACACCACGATCATCACCGGCGGCGGCTCACCCAGCGGCGCCAACTCGGACTGCCAGTGGGCGAAGCTGCGCGCGTAGCTGCGGTGCAGGCTCCGCAACGCGCCTTCGAGTGGCTGGGGGATCTTCCACTCGGACGTGTCCGCGTCTTTGGGGAGCTTCTTCTTCGGCAACTCTTTGGCGATGTGATCCCACAGGTGCAGGTAGGTGACCTGGTCGCCGGCGGCATCGTCGTCGACGGGAATGCGCGGGATCTTCACGATGCCCGATTCGATCGCCTCCATCAGCCCGAAGTCGCTCACCGTCCACGGAAAGATGAATCCCTCGTTGTAACCCGAGCCCTTCAGATAGAACGGCGTCGCGGACAGGTCGTACGCCGTCTTCACCCCGACGTGCTTCGCGACCGCGGCGATCCCCCGGAACCAGACCCGGGCGTCTTCGTTGCGCTTACGAGCCTCCTTGTCGGGCTTGTCGACGGCCGCGCCATCGTCGTCGGTGACGATCTTGTTCTGGTAGCAGTGGTGCGCCTCGTCGGAGAACACCACGATCTGACCCTCGTGCCCGCGGGCACGACGGCCGCTCCGGTCGGCCAACGGGCCGAGCACCCGGGCCACGACCTCGGCGTCGGTCTCGACGAACTGATCGGATTTCGGGTCGGCACCGCCGGTGAGGATCTTTCGGGTCGTCGTCGAAACACCTTTGAGTTCCTTCGCCGTGCGCGGCAGAAAGGCGTGGTAGTTGACGATCTCGACGCGGGCCTCGGCCAGGCGCGGCCGCAGATCGGGCGGTACGAGATCACGCAGGTCGTAGTAGTTCTCGGCGTCGGAGGGTTTGAGTACTCGCAACCGGTCACGGATCGTGATGCCCGGTGTGACGACCAGAAATCGCTTCGTGAAACGGGCGTCCTGTGGGCTCGCCAGTTTGTTCAGCGTCTGCCAGGCGATCAGCATCGCCATCACGACCGTCTTGCCCGTACCGGTCGCCATCTTCAACGCGACCCGTGGCAGGCCGTCGTTGTGCACCTCGTTGTGGGCATCGACCCGTCGTCGGAAATCGGGCTCGCCCTTCCGCCCCGCGACCTCGGCCAGGTAGATCGCCGTTTCGGCCGCCTCCCGCTGGCACCACCACACGGGCGTCTCGCGCACCGGCGG
>JBDZVK010000327.1:0-2970 GCA_040255725.1 Actinomycetota bacterium | reverse complement strand
GTGTTCACGGCCACGTTGGTGCCGGTGTTCGTCGACCACCACGTCCGCCGCGACGACGAGGGCGACTCGGCGGTGATCACGGTGCTGGTCACCGGCCTGATCGCCCTGACCGCGCTCGCGATGATCCTCGCACCGTGGATCTTCCGGCTCTACACCTGGAACATCGACAAGGCCTCAGACCGGGCCGACATCATCGCGATCGGCGTGCCGCTCCTTCGCTGGTTCCTCCCCCAGATCCTCTTCTACGGCCTGACCGCGTTGGCCTCGGCGATGCTGAACGCCCGACGCTCGTATCTGGCCCCGGCGTTCGTGCCCGCACTCAACAACCTCGTGGTCCTGGCGTTCCTCGCCGCGTTCTGGCGGGTGGGCGGCGTGGCACCTTCGGCGGCCGACGTGCTGGGTGACCCCGTGTTGATGCTGCTGTTGGGCGGCGGCACCACCGCCGGCATCGTGGTCATGGCGTTCGCCTTGTGGCCGGCACTGGCGCGCGCCGGGGTGCGGTTCCGACCCCGGTTCGACTGGCGGCACCGTTCGATCCGCCAGGTCTTCCGACTGTCGGGTTGGACCGTGCTCTACGCCGTGGCCAACCAGATCGCCTTGTGGATCGTGCTGGCACTGGCCACGTCGGAGGGTCGGGGCGTGCCGACCGTGTACACGTATGCCTTCATGTTCTTCCAGTTGCCGATCGGGCTCTTCGCCGTGTCGTTGATGACCACGACCGAACCGGAGATGGCCCGGGCGGTCGCCGCAGGTGACCGGGCGGGGCTGCGACGGCAGTTCGCGGCCGGGCTTCGTCTGGTGCTGTTGGTGCTCGTGCCGGCATCCGCGGCGATGGCCGTGCTGGCGCATCCGATCGTGAACACCATGCTCGGCCACGGCGGCTATCGCGACGACACGACGCTCACCGGCACGTTGTTGTTGCTGTTCTCGCTGGGTCTGGTCGGCTACTCGGTGTACCTGTACGCGCTGCGCTGCTTCTACGCGCAGAAGAACACCCGCACCCCGTTCTTCATCAACCTCGTCGAGAATGCGATCAACATCGCCCTGGCGTTCGCGCTGGTCGACCGATGGGGAGCCGAGGGCCTGGTGGTCGCGTTCACCTTGGCGTATTCGATTGCCGCGGTGCTGGCGCTGGTGGCGGTGCGACGCACCACCGACGGCATCGAGGGCTCCACCGTGTGGAACACCACCTGGCGCGTGGGTATCGCGACCGTGGCGCTGTCGGTCGTCGGCGGGGCGGTGGTGTGGACGATGGGTACCCCGGCCGGGTTCGGGTCGATCCCGACGCTGCTCGCGGCGGGGGTGGCGTCGGGGGCGATCTTCGCCCTGGCCGCGTGGCGGCTCCAGATCCCCGACGTCGACCAGGTCGTGGGGCGCCTCCGGTCCCGCTTCGGCGGCTGAGTTCGTCGCGCGTCGTCTTTTCGGGCAGGACGGGGCGACACGCCCGATCGATGACCCAGCGGTTTCGACCGCGCGGCTCGTGGCGACGGACGAGCCCGCCGGTCCCGGTGCGGTGGCGGGCTCAGCGGGCGGCCAGGACGACCAGGTCGTCACGGTGGACGACCACACCCGTCGACGCCCCGTCGAGGTCGATGGTTCGACGTCCGGCCGCGGCCCTGGCGTCGGTCGAGGCGAGGCGTGACAGTCCCTTGGCGACGACGGCGCCTCCGGGACCGACGATCTCGACGGCGTCGCCTTCGCCGAACGCCCCCGCCACCTCGGTCACGCCCGCCGAGAGCAGCGAGTGGTTGCCGCCGACCAGGGCGCGCACCGCGCCGGCGTCGATCGTCAGGGTGCCGCGGCGCGGCCGGGCGAAGGCGATCCACAGCTTGCGGGCCGACAGCCGCACGTCACCGGGGGTGACCGTGGTGCCGGTTCCGGGGACGCCGGCCACCGCGTCGACGAGCACATCGGGCCGTGACGCTCGGGCGATCACGGCCCGCACGCCGCTGAACGCGGCGATCCGGGCGGCCGCCAACTTCGACGCCATCCCTCCCGACCCGCGGACGGTTCCGGCCCCGCCGATCTGGGCGTCGAGGTCATGGTCGGTGGCGCTGACCGCCTCGATCAGGGTGGCTTCGGCGTCGAGACGGGGATCCGCGGTGAACAGCCCGGCGGTGTCGGTCAACAGGACGAGCGTGTCGGCACCGATCAGGTGGGCCACCAGCGCGGCGAGACGGTCGTTGTCGCCGAATCGGATCTCGTCGTCGGCGGTGGCGTCGTTCTCGTTCACCACGGGCACCACGCCCAGCTCGATGAGGCGGCCGAGCGTGCTCCGCGCCTGCAGGTACTGCTCGCGCACCCCGAAGTCGAGCGGCGTGAGCAGGACCTGCCCCGCCACCAGGTCGTGCGTGGCGAGGGCGCGTTCGTAGGTGGCCATGAGCCGTGACTGGCCGACCGAGGCCAGCGCCTGCAGGGTGACCGCGTCGTCGGGGCGGGCCTCGCCGCCGAGGCCGAGCGCGGTCAGCCCCGCCGCGATCGCCCCGGAGGTGACGATCACGACGGTGTGGCCGGCGGCGCGCAGTGTGGCCACGCCGGCGCAGAACTTCGCGATGGCGCTGTCGTCGACTCCACCGTCGCGGGTGGTGACCGACGACGATCCGATCTTCGCGACGACCACGTGGCCGGCCGAGGGGGCCATCACGCGTCCTCGTGATAGTCGAACGCGAAGTCGTCGATGACGACCGTGTCGCCTTCCTTCGCGCCGGCCTTGACGAGCGCCCGGTTCACGCCGAGCCCGCGGAGGCGGTCCTGGATGTAGGCGACCGCGTCGGGCGACGACCGGTTCACGAGCGCGACGGCACGGGCCGCGCTGCGACCGGTGATCACCCAGGTGCCGTCGTCGAGGTGGTCCACCCCGACATCTTCGACCAGGGGTCGGTGCACGACGAAGCCCACGTCACCGACGGTGGGGTTCTCGATGCGGGCGGCCTCGACCATCGCGGCGAGTCGACCGACGAGGCGGTCGAG
>JBDZVK010000326.1:0-2972 GCA_040255725.1 Actinomycetota bacterium | reverse complement strand
GCGGCGCCGACGACATCTCGGCCGCCGATCTGCCCGAGCGCTACGAGACGATGTGCGACCCCCGCCTGAACGGCCGTCAGTCGTTGGATCTCGCGTTCAGGGTCGGCGAACTGCTTCACTGAGGGGATGCCCCTGACCCCCGAGCCGCCGGGCTCGCCGCCAGAGCGGCCGGGCGGAGGCGGCTCCGGAGGCGTGCTGGTCGAGGCCGACGCACCGGTCACCGAGCGGTTCCGTCTGGGCTACCGCCCCGAACTCGACGGGTTGCGCGCACTGGCGGTCGCGCTGGTGTTCGTCGCGCACATCGGGTATCCGTGGCAGTCGCTCATGGGTACCTTCCTGCCCGGGTCGTTCCAGGGGGTCGACCTGTTCTTCGTGCTGTCGGGCTTTCTGTTGACGACGCTGCTGTTCGAGGAACGCAACGTCACTGGCGGCTTCTCGTTCAAGGGGTTCTACCGGCGCCGGGCGCTGCGGCTGCTCCCCGCGTTGTTCTTCCTGCTCCTGGTGTTGATCCCCTGGACGATCCAGCAGCACGAGGCGATCGGCTCGTTCCTGCTGGCCGAGGTCTACGTCGTGTTCTACGTCACCAACTGGGCGGTGATCCTCGGCCACGACGGGACGATCCCCTTCAGCCTGTCGCACATGTGGTCTCTGGCGATCGAGGAGCAGTACTACCTGTTGTTCTTCCCGTTCCTGATCGGCCTGCTCGCACTGGTCCGCAGGCTGCGGACGGTCGCGTGGGTGCTGATCGGGCTGATCGTGGTCGTGTGGATCGACCGGATCGTCTCCGCCATGCACACCAGCCCCGGCGCCTTCGAGACGACCCTTTACGTGCGGACCGACGTCCGAGCCGACGCGTTGTTGATCGGCCCCCTCGTCGCCGTGTGGCTCCAGCTCGGGCACCGGATCACTCCGAGGATCCGACTGCTGGGCATTCCGGCCGCGGCGTTCCTGGTGTGGACGATCATGGAGGCGCACGTGAACGACGCGTGGGTGTACCACTGGGCGCTCGGGGTGATCGACATCTGCTGGGCGATCGTGCTGGTCGCCGTGCTCGGCGGTGCCCACCCCTTCACGTGGTTGCTGCAGCTCCGCCCGGTCGTGTGGATGGGCAAGATCTCCTACGGCCTGTACCTGTGGCACATGCCGATCTTCGTCGAGACGATGCGGCACACCCGCTACCGCGATCTGCCGCACTGGTTGCCCTTCACGCTCGCGGTCGCGATGACCTTCGTCGCGGCGACGTTCTCGTACTACGTGGTGGAGCGGCCGTTCCTGCGGCGCAAGCGACCGCGCGGTTCGGTGGTCGCGACGCCGGCATCCGAACGCGGCGACGTGCCCGACGCCCCTCCGGGACCGGTCGCGTCCTCCACGGCGCCCGCCGGTTGAACCGGGTCAGTCCGCGGTCGGGCCGGTGAACCCGGGCAGCACCGCGTCGTCGCCGTAGAGCAGCGCTGCGATCGAGCCGTAGTCGGGGCCCCGTCGGAGATGGTGACCACCGTCGACGGGCAGGCAGTTGCCGGTCATCCAGCTCGACTCGTCACCGGCGAGGAAACGGATCACCTGGGCGACCTCGTCGGGTTGGCCGATGTGAGCGACGGGCATGTTGACCAGATACGACTCGACGAGCGGCTCGTCGGCCATCGGATATGCCACGAGCTCGGTGTCGACGAGGCTGGGCTGGACCGAGTTCACCCGTACACCGGAGGGGCCGAGTTCGTCCGCGGCGTTGCGGACGAGCGCGTCGATGCCCGCCTTCGTCGCGGCGTACGCCGCCATCCAGGCGTGCACCGTGCACGCCGCCAGCGACGACACCGCGACGATCGACCCGCCTCCACCCGCGACGATGGCGCGGCCGGCGTGCTTGATCGTCAGGAACGTCCCGACCAGGTTGGTCGACACGATGCTCTGGAACTCGTCGAGGGGTTGGGCGAGGATCGGCGCGACGCCGCCGGTGCCGGCACTGGCCACGGCGACGGAGAGCCGTCCGGTCGCCTCCGTCGCGATGCGCACGGCCTCGGCGACG
Source organism: Actinomycetota bacterium (assembly GCA_040255725.1). Lineage (GTDB taxonomy): Bacteria > Actinomycetota > Acidimicrobiia > Acidimicrobiales > Iamiaceae > JAFDWI01. Next base: position 949 of record JBDZVK010000326.1, on the reverse strand, counting down.
GCGTCTTCGTCGTCGACCGAACCGGGCGCGATCGTGGCCGGCGGCGCGGTGGGGAACTCGGCCGCGAGTTCGGCCGCCGCAGCGCCGAGTTTGTCGGCGGTACGCCCCATGAGCGTCACCTGCGCGCCGTCCCGCGCCAGGAGCCGGGCGGCGGCAAACCCGATGCCACTGCCGCCGCCGGTGACCAGTGCGCCGGTTCCGGCGAAGGGCCCGGTGGCGGGATCGACGGCGGCGCCGGTGGCCGGCGCGTCGAGAGGTCCGGTGACATGCGGTGTCGTGGTCATGGGCGCCGAGTCTGCCCGGCCGGCCACGCGCCTGCAATCAGAGGCCGGGCCGGACCCGTGGCGGCGGCCCGTCGGGCGGCCCGTTCGGATCTCGCCGTGCCGGGGGATTTCTATACTGTGCCCCGAGCCGGGGGTCGCCGCTGGAGCGAACCGGCCGCCGATCGATGTCGAGGTTCCATGGAGTCCGCGCGGGCGACTGACGCACGTTCAGAGCACTCGCCTCGGCCCGACGAGACGTCAGGGGTTGCCGTCGCCGCGCGGGGGCGGTCCGGCCGGCCGGGGACGTGGGCCGATCTCGCGATCCTGGGAGTCGGGCTGGTGGCGCTGTTCGTCGCGGCCCGCTGGTTCGGGCGCGGGCTCTCCTTCGTCGTCGACGAGTGGGACATCCTCGCCCACCATGTGCACGGCGACCTGCTCACGCCCTACAACGGGCACCTGTCGATCGTGCCGATCGTCATCTACCAGGGGATCGCGCACACGATCGGCGTGCAGAGCTACGTGCCGTACGCGCTGGTCGCCCTGGTCGTCTTCCTGGCGATCCCGATCGCGTTCGCGGCGACGCACCGCCGGGTCGTCGATCCGATGCTCGTCGCGATCGCTGCGCTGGGTATCGCGTGGTCGTGGGCGGCGGAGGGCAACATCCTGTACGGATTCCTGGTCAACTT
>JBDZVK010000028.1:8788-16328 GCA_040255725.1 Actinomycetota bacterium | reverse complement strand
CGCGACTCGAACTTGTGCGTGTCGCGGGCGAGGATCTCGAGGTCCGCGATGCCGTACGCGCTCACGCCGGCGGTGAAGGTGTCGGTGAAGCACAGCGCCGCCAGGGTGGTGAACCCGCCTGCGCTGCCACCTCTGATGCCGAGGCGGGCGGGGTCGACCACTCCGGTCGCGGCCAGGTGCGCGGCCACCGCCGCGCAGTCGGCCACGTCCGCGAGGCCCCACGCGCCGTGGAGAGCCTCCCGGTAGGGCCGGCCGTAGCCGGTCGACCCGCGGTAGTTCACGTCGGCGACACAGAACCCGCGTGACGTCCAGTACTGGACGGTCAGGCTCAGCTGGACCCGCGCAGCCGAGGTCGGTCCACCGTGGCTCAACACGAGCAACGGAGGGAGGCCCGCTGCGGCATCCGGGGTGACGTCGGGGTTGGTGGGCGGGTAGATCACGGCATGGGTCACGGTCTCCTCGTCGATGCGCACGGTCAAGGGTTCGGGCCGGGAGAACCATTCGGGTCCGATGCCGAGGTCACGGGCCGGCCGCAGCCGGTGCACGGTGGCAGGCGCCTGGTCACCGTCGGTCGGCAGGGGCGCGGCGATGTCGACCTGCCACACGTCGCTCTCTTCCTGTGGGGTGCCGGCCACGAGCAGCACCGAACCGTCAGGGCCTTCGACGACCTGGGAGATGTGGGTGAACGGCACGTCGAGCGGCACCGGATCAGAACCGTCCCCGGAGGCGACGACCAGGTGGTCGATGCCGTCGCGGCTGAGTGCGGCGACCAGGGTCGCGTCGTCGAGCCACGCGACCGAGCGGTTGCCGAACACCCACAGGGGGCCGCCGATCTCACCCTCGGTCGGCGCCAGTGCAGCGAGGTCGTGCGGTGACGCCGCGTCCCAGCGGTACGGATTCCACCACCCGGTGCGATCCGAACAGAACGTCAGCGTGCCGTCGGGCGCGAAGAGCGGCTCGACCGCCGACTCCCCCGGCCCGCCCGCGACGACCGTCTCGTTCCCGTCGACGAGATCGACCACGACCAGCTCGGTCGCGTCCCACGGCATGTCGGGCAGCACCCATCTGATGAACGCCAGGCGGGTGCCGTCGACGTCGAGGGTGAGCTGCGCGTAGAAGTCCGCGCCGCCGGCGACGACCTGCAACGATTCCGCTGCACCGGCGGCCGACCCGTCGAGGGGGATCATCACGATGTCGTTCACGACCTCACCGGCAGCCCGGTGCCGTTCGCGTACCGCGAAGACCCGGCCGCCGGAACGGTCGACACACAGGTCCGCGTACCGCACCGCAAAGGGCTGAGCTGCGGCGTCGGCCGCCGGGGTCAGGGCCCGCTCGGCCACGCCGGCATCGGTGGGATCGAGGGCGAACACGCGTCCGTCACGGGCATCGTCGACGTACACGACCACGTCGTCGGCCACCGCCCACGCGGCACCCCCGTACTCGTGCACCCGCGTGCGTGCCGACGCCTCGCGGCCGAGCAGCTCCCCGGTCGAACCATCGGGTGCGCGTCGCACGAGCTGCACGCGTCCCCCCTCGGCGGGTCGGCGTTCGGACCAGTACACCGCAGCGCCACGACAACGGACCTCTCCCGGCGCTGCAGCACCGACGGTGAGCATGGCCGCCGAGACGGGAGACGGCCAGATTCGTGAACGGACGGTCGCAGACATGGCACCAGCGTGGCACGGACGCACCATGCAGGTGACGCGAGGCCGATGACTACAATCGTCGGTCCCGGCCTGGCCAGGACCCTACGCCTGACGACGGACATCGCACCATGAGCAGCCAAGAGTCCAAGACCCCGGTCCGGCCGGCGCTCGAATCCCTGGCCTACCAACCGGCATTCGACGGCATTCGGTTCCTCGGGGTCACCGCGTTCATTCTCGGCCATGCCGGACTGATGACCGGTCAACAGCAGCTCATACCGTTCGGCTGGTGGATGGCCGTCGACATGTTCTTCGTGATCAGCGGGTATCTGATCACCACCCTCCTGTTGCGCGAATGGGCGGGCAATGGACGCATCAGCCTCAAGGCGTTCTACATCCGCCGTGCCTCACGGCTGTACCCGCTCATCTTCGCCGTCGTCGTGATCTCCGTCATCCAACAGCTCACCCGCCCTGGTGCGCCGTCCACCCCGAGCTGGTCGTCGATCTTCTCGATGGCGTTCTACTACTCGAATTTCCAACAGCTCGCCCACACCCCCGACCTGTTCAACTCGTGGTCGTCGCTGTGGTCGCTGGCGATCGAGGAACAGTTCTATCTGCTCTGGCCGATCTGCCTGATCGTGTCACTCGGGAGATCGTTCAAGCTCGTGCGGCCGCTCGTGGTCGTCAGCGTGCTCACGGTCGCCATCTGGACGTACCGGTCGGTCTCGTGGTTCGACACGATGAGCGCGGGCGCCGGTTTCGCAGAGGCAGCCGGGGCCTGGCGGACGTTCTACTTCTCGACCTTTCATCGGCCCGACGGCCTCTTCATCGGTTGCGCGACCGCGATCGTGCTCGCGCTGCCGCGCACCAGATGGGTGCGCGGCGTCATTCTCACCGCACACCGGCTCCGTTTCGTGGCCATCCCCGTGCTGCTGGTCATCATCACCCAGGCCGCGGTCGACGAGCACGCCGCCTGGCAGGTCTACTGGGGGTTGGCCCTGTTCAACCTGCTCATGGCGACCGTCCTGATCGAACTGATCGAATTCCGCGAGTCACGCCTGGCCAGGCTGCTGTCCTACCGTCCTCTGCTGTGGGTGGGACGACGTTCCTATGGCATGTACGTGTTCCACCTGGCGATCCTGATGTTGCTCATCGACGGCCTCGGGATCTCCACGATCCCCTGGATCTTCACGGTCATCGCCATCGTCATCGCGGTCGCCGCGGTGTCGTACCGCTACTACGAAGATCCGATCCGACGGTGGGGCTACCGCTTCAGCAGGCGCGTCCTCGAGGCCGACCCGAAGCCATCCTGAACCGAGCGAACGACCAGAGGCGGGGCCCGGTCAGGCCGACGTGGCCAGGGCGCGCCGCAGGCTCTGGAAGTACGGGAGCGGTTCCGGGTGCATGATCTGCAGGTCGACGCCGGTCGCACCCGCCCGCTCGAATACCCGGATACCGGCGGCACACTCGTCGACGGACCCCGTGATCACGTGGCGGTCGATGCCGGCGGAGCCGCGGGGAAACTGCCGGGCGACCCACTGCAGGGCGTCGCTCCGGGACCAACCGTCGTCGGTCGGACTCACGCACAGGACGATTCGGCGCTCGACCGCGCCTGGATCTCTGCCGGACGACTCGAGCATGTCGGTCAACCGGCTGTTGGTTTCGCCGAAGCGTTCCGGACTCTGGAACAGCGACAACCATCCGGCCCCGAAGGCGACGATCCGGCGGAGGGCCGCGTCGGAGGTGCCGCCGAACCAGATCGGGACGGTGGCCGTCGGTCGGATGGCGAACCAATCGTCGCTCGCCTGCCAGTGTCCGACCAGCTCGTGAAGCAAGCGGTCGGCAGCCGCACCACGTCGGTGGAAATCGACCCCGACCCGTTCGAACTCTCGCGGGTGGTGGCCGACTCCCACTCCGAGCACGAAGCGTCCGCCGGATACCAACTGCAGCGTGGTGGCGGACTTGGCGACCACGGCGCTTCGGCGCAGCGGGAGCTGGAGCACCCCGGTCCCGATCCGACACCGGGTCGTCGAGGCCGCGGCGATGCCGGCGAGCACGAACGGTTCGGCTGAAGGGTGGCCCGAGAAGAGATGATCGGTCAGCCAGATCGACCTGCAGCCCGCGGCCTCGAGGTCGGCGAAGAGTCCGCCGAGACGGCGCCAGGCGGTGGGCTCGGTGTCGATCGCGGTGACCACGAGTCCGTAGTCGGCCCGACGCGTCGACGGCGCGGCCGTCCGCGCCGATGCGGGTGGGCCCATGGAGGTCAGTGCTCAGGAGCCGATCACGATTTCCACCGGAGCAGCGCGGCCCCGCCGACGTAGCCGCCGCCGACCGCGGCGAGCACGACGTGGTCGCCGTCGCGCAGTTCGCTGCGGTGTTGCTTCCAACCGGCGGAGAACGCGGTCACCACTCCGGCGGCGGACTGGTTGCCGGCCCACTCGTAGTTGTGCCAGTGAAGGTCGACGGATACGCCGATGCGCTCGCTGATCTCCTCGATGACGCGGCGACTCGCCTGATGGACGACCACCGCGGTCACCGCGTCTGCGCCCAGGTCGTTGCGATCGAGCAGCTCGCGGACGGCGCCGGACCCCAACTTCATCACCTGGCCGAACGAGTAGCGGCCGTCACTCCGGAAGTGGCCCCTGCTATGGGTGAAGACCTTCTCGGGATACTCGTGATCGCCGTTGAGGACGATGTCGACCACTTCGAAACTCGGCTCGGCCGGCTCGTCGGTCGTGACCAGAACGGCACCTGCCGAATCGCCGAAGAACACGCACGAATGCGGGTCGGTGTAGTCCGCGAAAGCGGTGGCGTGCTCGCCCGAACAGACCGCCGCGCGAGTGAATCCGTCGGTCTGCAGCAGTCCGGTCGCGGTCGACAGGGCGTAGATGAAGCTCGCGCAGGCCGCCCGCACGTCGAAGGCGACCGCCGCCGGGTTGTGGGCACGCGCGACGTACGACGCCGACGCGGGCAGCACCTGATCGGCGAAAAGTGACCCGCACACGATCGCGTCCAGTGAATCACCGGGCCAGCCGACGTCGTCGAGAGCATCGCCGACCGCATCGGCGAGCAGATCGGTCAGCTGCTCCTCGACGCCGAGAACCCGGCGGGCACGCATCCCCAGGTACTTTTCGCTCCACCCCTCGGCGATGCCCGGCACGATCCGTTCCAGATCGGTGCTGGTCAACTCTCGTTCCGGGTGGGCGTGCCCGGAGCCGACCACATACACCGACCTCGACAGCGGCATACCGGGGTACCGTAGCACCGTCCCGTTTCGGACGATCCGTGGGCAATGCAAGCGCTCGTGGCTCCGACCGAGCCCACCGGCCCCTCCGGAACCGTGGCGAACGGGCGGCCACCGACGGGCCCGGCAGGGACGGCAGGCGGGTCGGGTCGGGCGGGTCGGTCGAGTCGGGTCAGGCGCCGTTCAGCAGGTCCGCGATCCGGGTGACGCCTTCTTCGAGGTCGTCGTCGCCGAGCGCGGTCGACAGGCGCGCGTACCCGGGAGCCGCGAAGGCCTCGCCCGGAACGATCGCGACCTTGACCTCGTCGAGGATCACCGCCGCCAGATCGAGGGTGGTGCCGACCTTCCGGCCGGCGATGGTGCGGCCGAGGACGCCTTCGAAGCTCGGGAACGCGTAGAACGCGCCCTGGGGGTCGAGCACCTCGACGCCGTCGATCCCGCGCAGCAACTCGACCATCCTGCGCCCTCGCCGCTCGAACGCGGTGCGCATCTCGGCCACCGCGTCGAGCGGACCCGACACGGCCGCGAGTGCGGCGCGCTGGGAGACGTTCGCCACGTTCGAGGTCTGGTGTGACTGCAGGTTCGCCGCGGCCTTGGTGACGTCGGCGGGGCCGATCATCCAACCGACCCGCCAACCGGTCATCGCGTAGGTCTTGGCGACGCCGTTGACGATCACGACCCGGTCGCCCAGTTCGGGCACCGCGGTGGCGATCGAGGTGAAGCGGTGGTCGCCGTAGGTGAGGTGTTCGTAGATCTCGTCGGTGAGCACCCAGATGCCGTGTTCGGCGGCCCAACGGCCGATCGCGGTCACCTCGTCGGGCGCGTAGACGACCCCGGTCGGGTTCGACGGCGACACGAACACGAGCACCTTCGTGCGGGGCGTGCGGGCCGCTTCGAGCTGGTCGACGGTGACCTTGAACCCGTCGGCGGCGGTGGTGGGCAGCTCGACGACCACCCCACCGGCGAAACGCACCGGTTCGGGATAGGTCGTCCAGTACGGCGCCGGAAGGAGCACCTCATCGCCGGGGTCGACCAATGCGTTGAACGCGTTCGAGATCGCATGCTTGCCCCCGTTGGTGATCAGAACCTGCTCGGGTGCCACCTCGTAGCCGGAGTCGCGCAGGGTCTTCGCCGCGACCGCCTCGCGCAACTCGGGCAGTCCCGCGGCCGGGCTGTAACGGTGGTTCTGCGGGTCGCGGGCCGCGGCGACCGCCGCTTCGACGATGTGGTCGGGAGTGGCGAAATCCGGCTCACCGGCGCCGAACACCACGACCGGCTCGCCGGCGGCCCTGAGCGCCTTCGCCTTCGCGGTGATCGCGAGGGTCGCGGAAGGCGGGATGGCGGCGATGCGGGTGGCGATGCGCCCGCCGGTGCTGGTGTCGGTCATTTCCACTTTCACTCTCTCGGGGTCTCAGGCCATAGTGGCAGACGATGACTCCTCCACCCGCAGCGGATTCCGTCCCCGAAATCACGATCCCCGAAGGCCTGTTGCCTTCCGACGGTCGCTTCGGTTGCGGCCCGTCGAAGGTGCGACCTGAGGCGGTGGAGGCCCTCGCCGCCGATGCGCCGACCTATCTGGGCACCTCGCATCGACAGCCGACCGTGAAGTTCATGGTGGCCAGGCTTCGCAACGCGGTGGCCGAGTTGTTCGCCGCGCCCGACGGCTACGAGGTGCTGCTCGGCAACGGTGGCACCACGGTGTTCTGGGATGCGGCGGCGTTCGGCCTGATCTCCGGGCGCAGCCAGCACCTGGTCTTCGGTGAGTTCTCGTCGAAGTTCGCGAAGGTGACCTCCGCGGCGCCGTTCCTCGAAGACCCCGAGGTGCTCGAATCCGACACCGGAACCCACCCGTCCGCGGTCGCCTCGGACGACGTGGACTTCTACGCGCTGACCCACAACGAGACCTCGACCGGGGTGATGATGCCGATCATCCGGCCCGCGGGCGCGACGGGCCTGGTCGGCGTCGACGCCACTTCCGCGGCCGGCGGGCTGCGGGTGGATCTCGCCCAGACCGACGTGTACTACTTCGCGCCACAGAAATGTCTTGCGGCCGACGGAGGCCTGTGGATCGCGGTGTGCTCCCCCGCCGCGATCGAACGCATCGCGACGATCGCCGGATCGGGGCGCTGGATCCCCGCCTCGATCGACCTGTCGACCGCGCTGGAGAACTCCCGCAAGGACCAGACCTACAACACCCCGGCGCTGGCGACGATCCACCTCGCGGTCAGCCAGCTCGAATGGGTCAACGCCAACGGCGGGATGGAGTTCGCGGCGTCACGGTGTGACCGATCCGCGGAGATCATGTACGGCTGGGCCGAGAAGACGTCGTATGCCACGCCGTTCGTCACGAACCCCGCCGAGCGCAGCCACGTGGTCGCCACGATCGATCTCGACGACGCGATCGATGCGGCGACGGTGTCGAAGGTGCTGCGTGCGAACGGGATCGTCGACACCGAGGCCTACCGGAAACTGGGCCGCAACCAGCTCCGCATCGGCATGTTCCCGGCGATCGAGCCCGACGATGTCGCCGCACTCACCGCCTGCATCGACCACGTGGTCGGCGAGTTGGGCTGAACCCTCTCGCCGTTCGTTGTCACACCCGAGCGCGAGAGTGGTGGGTGACGTGACCACCACGCTGTTCGTGAGGTGCAGA
>JBDZVK010000028.1:0-8688 GCA_040255725.1 Actinomycetota bacterium | reverse complement strand
CCCGAGCGCGAGAGTGGTGGGTGACGTGACCACCACGCTGTTCGTGAGGTGCAGAATGACTTCGGGAGATGAGGGCACGACCCGGTACGGGACACGTCGAGTGGGACACATCGAGTGTGCCCGCGGGCACGAACCGGACCTGGACGTGTCAACCATGCCCGCGGGCAGCACGAACCAGAACTGGATCTGTCGACCATGCCCGCGGGCACGACCCAGAACTGGACCTGTCAACCATGCCCGCAGGCACGACCCAGAACTGGACCTGTCAACCATGCCCGCAGGCACGACCCAGAACTGGACGTGTCAACCATGCCCGCGGGCAGCACGACCCAGAACTGGACCTGTCAACCATGCCCGCGGGCACGAACCAGGACTGGCCCTGTCTCTGGACCTGTCGACCATGCCCGCGGGCACGACCCAGAACTGGACCTGTCGACCATGCCCGCGGGCACGACCCGGAACTGGACGTGTCAACCGTGCCCGCGGGCACGACAACCTGATCAACCGGTGAATGCGGGCCGGGCGGTCACCGGTCGGGCGGCCTTCGCGACGCCACCCGACCCGTTGGTCGGCTCCGTCGGCGCGGCGGCACACTCGGGATTCGCCTGGCCGGCAGCGGCAGACCCGTCCGGGTTCAGCAGGTGGTGGTAGCTGTTGAACTGCACGCTCATCCGGTGATTCGTCGACGACAGCGCGGGCAGACACACGGTCTCGTCACCGGCTCCGTTCCGAGGCGTGGCCCGCACCGAGGTCGTACCCTCGGCCGGGTCGGCGGCGGGGATCACCAGGTCGATCCCGGTGAGGAACGGCAGACCGCTCGGCGGCGGGTCGGTGACCGACCCGGAGATGCCGTCGCTGCCGGCGTCGTGCAGGAAGATGCCGATCGTGCGGTTCGACCGCGGGCTGTTCTCGGCGGTGAGCACGCTCGTACCGTCGACGGCCAGCACGTCGTTGCGGTCGCCCTGATCGGCCCACCACTCCTCGTTGCGCAGCACGGTGAGGTTCTGGGTCGTCTCGGCCGGCTCCCAGAAGCTGTCGGCGAGACCGCCGGGTTCGGAGGTCAGCACCCTGAACAGGTTGCTGGAGCGCACGAAGGGCTGCGGGTACACGTGGTGCACCCCGGCGCCGGGTCGGGTGATCTCGAACTCGTAAGGGACGTCGGCCTCCAGGTCGAGGGGACCGAACGACCCGTCGCCCGACAACTCGATCGTCGCGACCGGCTGGGCACCGGCCGGAGGCGTGCCGGTGGTGGGCTCCACCCTCCAGACCCGCATCGTCGCGTCGTGGGCACCGGCGTTCTCGGGGAACAGCAGCGCACGCCCCGAGATCTGCACGGTGCCCGTCTCGCGAACGACGTCGGCGAACACCGGCGCCGCGCCCGTGACGAAGCGGTACATCTCGGCGAACGACTCGGGTGAGTTCACGACCTCGGTGTGACTCTGGTCGGCGAACTGCACGTTGTGGGCGTCCGGCAGGCTCCGCGACGCGTCGCCCTCGCCCCAGATCGCGAGCCCGTCGACCGACGCCGGAATGCTGCCACCGGCCCCGCCGTCGAGGTTGATGTACTTGGCGACCCGTGCTGCACGGGCCGGGTCGGAGTTCAGGTAGCCCTGTGACACGCCGGTGCCCTGGGAGTGCCCGACCAGCACGATCTGGGCCGCTCCGCTCGCGGCGAGCAGGTCGTCGATCTTGGCGTCGATCCCGGCCCACACCTGATCCCGGGTACCGGGCCAGGCCAGCGAGTCGTGCTCGAAGGCGTCGATCCTGTCGGCCGGGTAGCCGTTCGAGGCGAAGCGAAGCGACTGGGCCTCGAACTGCTGACCGGACCCCATGAAGCCGTGCACGAACAGGATCGGCAGTTCGTTACGTTCGTCGTCGGCGACGACGGCGGGCGCATCGGTTGCATCCAGCGCCGTCACCCCGAACAGCGAGGTCGTGAGCAAGACCAAGGCTGCAAGGCTGCGGGTGAGTCGTGGTGACAACGGTCGTCCTCCTGGGTGCGGTGTGAACAGGCCTTTGATTCCCCGCCACACCATAGCCCGGACCAGCGCCGGCCTTGACCGACGGGTCAGGCTCGGCTGGATCGGCCCATCGGGCACAATGTCCCGGTGCCTCTCGCCCGCAAATTGCTCGTCGCGCTCGGGATCGCCACGGTCGTCTATCTGGTGGTACTGGTGGTCTGGGGAGCGGCGCCCTTCGCGTTCAGTTTCGATGACGCGTTCTACTACTTCACGATCGGGCGGAACTGGGCGGCCGGCCACGTCTCGACGTTCGATCAGCTCGATCGGACCAACGGGTACCACCCGCTGTGGCAGCTGATCAGCACGGTCCCGTACCTGTTCGGCCTCGACGGCCTCGCGGCGGTGCGCTTCCTCCTGGTGGTCCAACTCGCGTTGTGGGCCGGCGCCATGGCGCTCGTCGCCCGGATCATCGTGCAGTCGGTCGACGGATGGTCGCGCCTCGAAGCGCGGCCCGACGTCCGACGGTTCTGCGACGCCGTCGTCGTGATCGCGTACGTGGCGGTGATCGCGAACCCGTACCTGTTCAAGATGACCGTGAACGGCCTGGAGTCCGGACTCGTCGTGCCCGTCGGCGCGGCCCTGCTCGCGTTCGCCACGGGCTTCCGCGGGCGTTTCGTCTCCCAGACGACCCACCGCCAACGTCTGGTGGCCGGCGGCCTGCTCGCGCTGGCCTTCCTGGCCCGGACCGACGCCGTGATCCTGCTGGCACCGCTGGGCGTGTGGACGATCCTCGACGGGGGCAAACCGGTGCTCGAGTGGACGACACGCGTCCGCCGCATCATCGAGATCTTCATCGTCCCCGCGGTGGTGATCACCACCTATCTGGTCGTCAACCGGGTCTTCTTCGACACCGCACTCCAGATCTCGGGGTCGATCAAGCGACTGCCGCTCACGCCACTGCGCGGCGCGCTCGCCATCGTGTGGGCAGCGATCGGCCTCGCGCTCCTGCTTGCCGCGCGCCGGCCGGTCAAGCGGTCGACGCGGGCGCCACTCGTGCGCAGGTTCTTCTCGATCACCGCGTGGTACGCCGCGTTCTGCGTCGGCCTGCTGGGCTACTACACGACGCTGCAGAGCGTGCCCTATCTGTGGTACTTCGCGCCGCTGGCGCTGTACGGAACGCTGGTGATCGTGCTCGCCGTCGCCGACCTCGCCCAGGGTGCGGTCCTCGAAGCGACCCGCGCTTCCAGGCCCCCACGTGGCGCCGCCGTTCGAGCGCCGGCGCTGATCCTGTGTGTTCCCCTCGTCGTCGCCCTGGCCTGGTCGGTGCCGTCGATCGTCGATCCGGGCGCCCGGGCACTGATGGTCCACGACGCCGCCGCGGGACGCTGGATCGGCTCCCATCTGCCGCCCGACGCCCGGATCGCGTCGTGGGATGCGGGCACGCTCGGCTACTTCTCCGATCGCAAGGTCGTGAACCTCGACGGGGTGGTCAACAGCCACGACTGGTACGAGGCGCTGCAACAGGGTCGGACCGCCGAGTTCCTCGCGGCGCGCGACGTCGACTGGGTGGCGAACCACGGCAGCGACGTGAAGGGGCGGGATCCCGACATCGACGCGCAGATCAGGTCGCTGTTCGGCGACGACGCGATCCGCCGGGTCACCGTGGTCTACCGCGACACCTACACCTACAGCGGCACCCTCGACGGGTCACGGACCGACACGTCGTCCAAGCACATGGGCACCTACGTCTATCGCCTGGACCGCGCACATCCCGGCCGCTAGCTCCTTCAAACGGTGGCTTCAGCGATCAGCCAGGGAAGAGCCCTGGTGATCCGAACCTCGGAGAACGACTGCTCCAGCAGGTTCTGCAATCGCCTGGGGGTGAAGAACTGCACGTGCTCGGGGTTGTTGCCGAAGCGCTCGACGTGCTTGCCACGCACCAGATTGCCGAGTCGGAACCACGGTTCCCAGGGGACCGAGACCACGCACCGTCCGCGGCAGATCCGCGCCAACTCGGCGACCGCCGGCTCGTCGGTGACCAGATGCTCGAGCACCTCGATGCAGGTCACCAGGTCGGCCGAGCGATCCGGCAGTGGCAGCATCCCCGCGTCACCCACGACCGGTGAGAGACCCCCGACCCGCCCCTTGGCGACGAGTGCCTTGTCGAGACGGTACTCGACGCCGATCGCGCCGTGTCCGACCGGCAGGAACCGTTCCAGGGAGTAGCCCTCGCCCACGCCAATGTCCACGATCACCGCGTCGTCGGGAACCGTACCGACGGTGTGCTGCAACTTGGCCGTCCAGGTCTTGAGGACCCGCTGGATGAGGATGCTGTCGGAGTCGTACTTCTCCTCGTCCTGTCCTGCGGCTTCTTCCGGAGCGCCGGGCGCCAATCCGATCGGTGTGTTGGGCATCTCACGATCTCCTCGTGCATGACTCCGACGAGTGTTGCGACCCTCGTCTGGTCGGAGCGCTCAGGCTGCCGCTGATCAGACCCTCGCTGCCGCCGCGAATGCCTGGTCCAGGTCGGCGATGATGTCGTCGACGGTCTCGAGGCCGACCGACAATCGCACGAGGCCGGGCTCGATGCCGATCCGCAACAGCTCCGCCTCGCTCATCTGGGAGTGCGTCGTGGATGCCGGGTGGATCGCGAGGCTGCGCACGTCGCCCATGTTCGCGACGTGCTGGTGCAACTCGAGCGCGTCGATGAACGCCTTGCCCGCTGCCAGACCGCCCTCGATCACGAACGACGGCAACGAGCCGTACCCCTTGCCGGCGAACGACTCGGTCGCCCGGTCGTGCCACGGCGACGAGTCGAGCCCGGCGTAGTTCACCTGGCGTACCCGGGGATGGCCGTCGAGGAACGCGGCGACGGTGGCGGCGTTCGCGTTGTGGGCCCGCACCCGGTGGCTGAGCGTCTCGATGCCCTGGATCGTCAGGAACGCGTTGAACGGCGAGATCGCCGTGCCCAGGTCGCGCAGCAACTGCACCCGTGCCTTGATGATGAACGCACCCGGGCCGAGCGCCGGCCAGTAGGCCAGACCGTTGTAGGTCTCGTCGGGTTCGACCATCCCCGGGAACCGGTCGTTCTGCGAGAAATCGAAGGTCCCACAGTCGACGATCACGCCACCGATCGTGGTCGCGTGCCCCGACAGGAACTTGGTCGTCGAGTGCAGGATGACGTCGGCACCGTGGTCGCGGGGGTTGAACAGCCACGGGGTCGCGACGGTGTTGTCGACGATCATCGGCACGCCGACGTCGTGGGCGATCTCCGCGACGCCGCGCAGGTCGAGTACGTCGTTGCGGGGGTTGCCGATGGTCTCGCCGAAGAACGCCTTGGTCTCGGGCCGGGCCGCGGTCCGCCAGGCGTCGAGGTCGTCGGGGTCGTCGATGAACGTGAAGTCGATACCGAGCTTGCGCAGCGTGTGGTGGAACAGGTTGAACGTGCCGCCGTACAGCGACGCGGAGGCGACGATGTGGTCACCGGCACCGGCGATGTTCACGATCGCCATGAGGCTCGCCGACTGACCCGACGACACGTGCAACGCGCCGGGCAGGCCCACGGCCGTGTCGGGCGCGCCTTCGAGTGCGGCGACCTTCGCCTCGACGGCGGCCTGGGTCGGGTTCATGATCCGCGTGTAGATGTTGCCCGGCTCGGTCAGGGCGAACAGCGCCGCGGCATGGTCGGTGTCGTCGAACTGGAACGACGTGGTCTGGTAGATCGGCGTCGCGGTCGCCCCGGTGGCCGGGTCCGGGGCGTGGCCGGCATGGATCTGTCTGGTCTCGAAACCCCAGGATTCACTTTCCATGCAGGCCGAGGCTACCCGCTCGTTTCAGTCCAGCGGCCGGTGGCGTTTCGAGCTGATCACCCCGGTGTGGAACCCGTTCAGGTTCAACCGGCCCGAGAACCGCGCGTGTTCGATCTTCAGGCACCGGTCCTGAACGACGGCCAGGCCGGCCTCCATCGCCTTGCGGGCCGCTTCGTCGTGGCGCAGGCCGAGCTGGAACCACACGACCTTGGCCCCGACCGCGATCGCCTCGTCGACCACACCGGGGATCGCCTCTTCGCGCCGGAAGACGTCGACCACGTCGGGCACCTCGGGCAGGTCGGCCAGGCTCGGATACGACGGGCGCCCCAGCACCTCGTCGTACGCGGGGTTCACGAAGCTGATCTCGAGCGGCGTGCGGATCAGGTACGCGGCGACGAAGTTCGACGACCGCAGCGGGTTGGCCGACACGCCGACGAGCGCGACCGACCGCGCGTTCTGGATGATCCCCAGACGTTCGCGGGCGCTCGCCTCGGGGACGTCGGAGCTGCCCTGGGTCGGGGTCGGGGTCGTCATGGTCGTACCTCCAGGGCGCGGTCGAGATCTTCCAGGATGTCGTCGATCGTCTCGATCCCCACCGAGATCCTGATCATGTCGTCGCCCACCCCGGTCGCTTCCCGTTCGGCGTCGTCGACCTGCTGGTGGGTCGTGGACGCCGGGTGGATCACGAGGGTCTTGGCGTCACCGACGTTCGCGAGGTGCGAGGCCAACTCGACCCCGTCGATGAAGCGCACCCCGGCTTCGTAGCCCCCCTTCAAACCGAACGTGAACACCGCGCCGGGCCCCTTGGGCACGTACCGCTCGGCGAGGCTCGTCCAGGGGTTGTCGTCGAAGATCGGGTACTTCACCCACGACACCCGGGGATGGTCGGCCAGGAACCGGGCGACCGCGGCGGCGTTGGCGACGTGGCGGTCCATGCGCAGCGACAAGGTCTCGAGCCCCTGGAGCAGCAGGAACGCGTGGAACGGCGAGAGCGCGGCGCCCACGTCGCGCAGCACTTCGGTGCGGGCCCGCATGAGGTAGCCGTACTCGCGGAAGTTCTCCCAGAAGTTCAACCCGTGGTAGGCGGGCGAGGGCTCCGACAGGGTCGGGAAGTTGCCGTTGTCGAACCCGAACGTTCCCGATTCGACGATGATCCCGCCCATGGCGGTGCCGTGCCCGCCGATGAACTTGGTCGCCGAGTGCACCACGATGTCGGCCCCCCAGTCGATCGGCCGGCACAGGTACGGCGTGGCGAAGGTGTTGTCGATCACCAGCGGGATGCCGTTGGCGTGCGCGATGTCCGCGAGCGCCTCGATGTCGCAGATGGTGCCGCCCGGGTTGCCGATCGTCTCGGCGAACACGGCCTTGGTGTCGGGGCGGATCGCCTTGGCGAACGCCTCGGGATCGGCCGGATCGACGAAGTCGACGTCGATGCCCATGCGGCGCAGCGTGACGTTGAACTGGGTGTAGGTGCCGCCGTACAACGAGTTCGACGACACCAGGTGGTCGCCGTTGGTCGCCAGGGTCAGCAGGGCCATGAGCTGCGCGGACATGCCCGACGCCGCGGCCAGTCCACCGAGTCCGCCTTCGAGCGAGGCCATCCGTTCCTCGAACGCGGCGACGGTCGGGTTCGAGATGCGGCTGTAGATCGTGCCGAACGACTGCAGCGAGAACAGGTCGGCAGCCTGCTGAGTGTCTTCGAACACGAACGAGGTCGACGCGTAGATCGGCATCGCCCGGGCGCCGGTCTCGGGGTCGGGCCGTTGGCCGGCGTGGATCGCCAGCGTGTCGAAGCCGTAGGTGCGTTCGTCTGCCATGCGCCAACCCTACGGACGGCGCCGGTCCGATTTCTAATCCCGACCAAATTGGTCTACAATTGACTTCCGTCGGCGAACGGCCCCCCTGTGCACGGGTCGCGCGTCGCTCCCCGACGGGCCGGTTCGCCTGGCCGATCACCTCTGCATCGTTTCTCTCGACCTGCCCGGCACCGGGCCAGACCGCAAGGAATCCCCCATGACCGTCACCGAATCCGCCGCCGACAACGGCGTCAACACCCAGGCGCTGCTCGATGCGCGTAACGCCCTGACCGAGAACTTCGACGCCGGTGAGTTCGTCTGGCGGGTGTCGAACTCCTGGGTCCGCGGCACCCATTCCGAATCCACCGTCGAGGGCTACTTCGGCCTCGGCGAGGAGCACACCCACCGCAACGACGACACCTACACGCTCGACCACCCCGTCGAGTTCGCCTCCGAAGACCACGGGCCCACCCCCGTCGAATACGTGCTCGTGGGCCTCGCCGGATGCCTCACCGCCGGCATCGCCGCGGTCGCCCAGAACCGGGGCATCCAGCTCAACTCGGTCAAGGCCACCCTGGAAGGCGACCTGAACATCCTCGGCATTCTCGGCGGCGACCCCGAGGTCCGCAACGGGTTCAACCAGGTGCGGGTGCACTACGACATCGACGCTGACGCCACTTCTGAAGACATCGAAGCGCTCGTCGCCCAGTCCCAGAAGCGTTCCGCGGTGTTCGACATCGTCACGAACCCGACCAACGTGGCCGTCACGGTCAACTGACCACGTCTGCCACGCGCATTCCCGTCGTCGTCGTCGGGGCCGGCCAGTCCGGCCTCGCCGCGAGTCGCGTGCTCGCGGACCGCGGCATCGACCACGTCACCCTCGAGCGTGGCGACATCGCGAACACCTGGCGCCACGAGCGGTGGGATTCGCTGCACCTGTTGACCCCGAACTGGATGACCCGCCTGCCGGGCCAGGTCTACGACGGCGACGATCCCGACGGGTTCATGGACGTCGCCGAGTTGGTCACGTTTCTCGACCGGTACGCGCACGGCCATCCCGGCGACATCCGCACCGGGGTCACCGTCGAGCGTGTCGCGGCGGGCGGTGACGGTCGGTATCTG
>JBDZVK010000325.1:0-2987 GCA_040255725.1 Actinomycetota bacterium | reverse complement strand
GCCCAGGGCACCGGGCCGGGGGAGGGGGGACGGGGCGGCGCAGGCACCATCGCGGGGCGACCGTCGTCGGTCGGGGTGATCCGGGGCGCAGGGACGGTCGAGAGGACCTTGGCGAGGATCTGGTCGACGGTGATCGACTCCGCGAGCGCTTCGTAGGAGGGCACCAGGCGGTGGCGCAGCACGTCGGGTGCCACGTCGAAGACGTCCTGGGGGAGGACGTACTCGCGCCCGCGCAGCAGTGCCAGTGCCCGCCCCGCAGCGACGAGTCCGAGGCTCGCCCGCGGGCTCGCCCCGTAGGTGAGGTACGGCCCGACCTCGTCGAGCCGGTAGTCCTCGGGCCGCCGGGTGGCGAAGACGAGGTGCACGGCGTAGTCGATCACGGAGTGGTCGACGTAGATCTCGTCCGCCGCGTCCTGGAGTTCGACCAGTCGGTCGGCGTCGATGATCCGGCCGGCGACCGGGGGTTGCACGCCGATGCGGTGGACGATCTCGACCTCTTCGGCGAGGTTCGGGTAGTCGACCACGACCTTCATCAGGAAGCGGTCGCGTTGGGCTTCGGGGAGCTGGTACACACCCTCGGACTCGATCGGGTTCTGGGTCGCCAGCACCAGGAACGGTCGCGGCACCTCGAAGGTCCGACCCCCGATGGTGACCTGGTGCTCGGCCATGACCTCGAGCAGCGCCGACTGGACCTTGGCGGGGGCCCGGTTGATCTCGTCGGCGAGGACGAAGTTGGCGAACACGGGACCGAGTTCCACGTCGAAGGTCTCGGTCGATGCCCGGTACACCCGGGTGCCGACCACGTCAGCGGGGAGCAGGTCCGGGGTGAACTGGATGCGATGGAACGTCCCTCCCACCACGGTCGCCAACGTCTCGGCGGCGAGGGTCTTGGCCAGGCCGGGGAGGCCCTCGAGCAGACAGTGCCCGCGGGCGAGCAGGCTCACGAGCAGGCGCTCGACGACGCGGTCCTGACCCACGATGACCTTCTTCACCTCGAACAGGACCCGTTCGAGATCCCCTGCCGAAGGGCTTGTCTCGTCGCTTGCCATAAAGTGTGTCCAACGCTACACGGCTCGCGGAAAGCTGGGATATGCGCCTGTTGGTCGTCGAGGACGAAAATGACCTGGCCGAGGCCCTGGCCAAGGGACTGCGCCGGGAGGGGTACGCGGTCGACGTCGCGTACGACGGGGCCGCCGCCATCGAGCGCCTCGGCGTGAACGCGTACGACCTGGTGTGCCTCGACCTGAACCTCCCCGACATGGACGGACTCGAGGTCTGCCGTCGCCTCCGGACCGACCCGATGCTGCGTCCCGCCGACGACGAACCCGCACCCCGGGTGCTCATGCTCACCGCACGCGGTTCGCTCGCCGACCGCGTCGCCGGGCTGGACGAAGGGGCCGACGACTACCTGGCGAAGCCCTTCGCGTTCGAGGAACTCCTGGCACGGGTCCGCACCCTGTTGCGGCGGGACGCGTCGCGTCAGGGCGCGGTGCTCGAGGTGGGCGATCTCGTCATGGACACCGCACGGTTCTCGGTGACCCGTGACGGTCGGCCGGTCGAGTTGACCGCCAAGGAGTTCGCGCTCCTGCGCTATTTCATGAGCCACCCCGACGAGGTGATGTCCCAGGAGCGTCTCCTCGAACACGTCTGGGACGAGAACACCGATCCGTTCACCAACACCGTACGGGTCACGGTCGGGACGCTGCGCCGCAAGCTGGATCGCGACGGTGCCCCGCAGCCGATCGAGACCGTGGTGGGCGCGGGGTATCGCCTGCGGTCCGGGGGCTCGTGACCCGGACGGATCCGACGCAGAGGATCGGCAGGGGGTTCGGCGCGTTCGTCGGTTCGATCAGGTTCCGCCTGACCGTCGTCTACTCACTGCTGCTGTTCGGCCTCGCATCGTTGGTGGTGGCCGGGATCTACGTCGGTGTCGAGCAGCGAATCGACGACCGGCCGTTGAATCCGGGTGACGTGGAGTTGATCTACATTCCCCGGGCCGACGGCACCGCGGACCCGGCGTTGGTGCCCAATGCACGGGCGGTGCAGCGATGGGCCAACGCGCGGGCGCTCGCGACCTTCCGTGGGATCGCGTTGGCGGTCCTCCCCGGACTGTTCCTGGTCAGCCTGGTGCTCGGCTGGTTCGTCGCCGGCCGGGTGCTCGCCCCGATCGGAAGGATCACATCGGTGGCACGGGACATCCAGGTCACCGATCTGTCGCGCCGCATCGAACTCGACGGGCCACCGGACGAGCTGCGCGAGTTGGCCGACACCTTCGACGAGATGCTCGGGCGCCTCGACGAGGCCTTCGAAGGCCAGCGTCGGTTCATTCACGAGGCGTCGCACGAGTTGCGCAATCCGCTCGCGGTGATCCGCGCGAACGTCGACGTCGCCTTGTCGGACCCCGAGCCCGACGTCGCCTCGCTCACCGAGACCGTCGAGGTCGTGCAGCGCTCGACGGGTCGCATCTCGCGTCTCGTCGACGACCTGTTGGCCTACGCGGACCGGGGCGCTCCGGTGCACGAGCACGTGCCGGTCGACGTGTCGGAGATGGTGAAGGCCACGGTGCAGGAGTTCGGGGCCTCGGCCGAGGAGCGGGGACTGCACCTGGTCGACACCGAGGTGGCGCCGCAGACCTGGGTGCTGGGCGACGTGGTCGCGTTGCGGCAGGTCATCGGCAACCTGCTGGCGAACTCGATCCGCCTTGCACCGCAGGGCACCGACATCGTCGTCGGCGCGGGCCGCTCCGGTGACTGGGCGTGGTTCGCGGTCGACGACGCCGGACCGGGTATCCCCGAGGAGCATCGCGATCAGGTGTTCAAGCGGTTCTGGCGTGGTTCACCCCAGCACGCCCGTGCCGAGGGACGGAGCGGTCTGGGACTGACGATCGCCCGCCAGATCGTGGAAGGTCACCGCGGCCAGATCCGCGTGCTGGCGTCGGACCGGGGCGGTTCGACCTTCGTGGTGTGGTTGCCGGCGACCGATCCGTC
>JBDZVK010000324.1:0-2990 GCA_040255725.1 Actinomycetota bacterium | reverse complement strand
AGTGCCCGATACCAGCCGATCATGCCCCGCGCCGTCGCCGGGTCACAGATGAGCGCCGCGCTCGCGGCAGCAGACGCTTCGCTCAGCCCGTCCTTCATGAACGTCGCCCTTGCTCGGTCGGGGCCCACCAAGGCCATGAGTTTCTCGGGTAGCCAGGGGATCTGGAAAGCCAGCATGTACCACGAATGCAACAACTGGGTGCTCCTGGTCATCGAGGCGGCCATCGCGCCGGGGTGTGGCGTCGAAATCGACGTGACCGTGCCACAGCGGTCGGGGTGCGACGCGGCGAACTGCCACGCGACGCCGGCGCCCCAGTCGTGCCCGACGATGTGGGCACGACCCGTCCCGGCGGCGTCGAGCAGGGCCACGACGTCCCCGGCGAGCTTGCCGGTGGTGTAGTCGCGTCGACCGAGCGGGCGGGCGCCTGCCGAATAGCCCCGCTGAGTCGGCGACAGCACCCGGTATCCGTTGGCAGTCAGGCGATCGGCGACCTGGTTCCACGACGAAGCGGGTTGGGGGAAGCCGTGCAGACACACGACGAACTCACCGTCGACCGGCCCTGTGTCGAGCACCTCGAAGGTGAACCCGTCGTTGGCGAAGGTGCTGATCCGTTCGTCGCTGCTCATGGTCGACAGCCTCGCGCGGCGGCCGGCCGACCGGCACCGGAATCGCGTCTTTGCACGGTTGTCCGGGCCATGGGGGCGAAAACCGTGCAAAGTCGTGTGCGGGGCAAGGTCGGGTCGCTGGTCGGGAGACGAGTCACTCAACTGGTTCGGCGCAGCTCTTCACGGCGGCGTGTCGCGACCTCGATGATCTCCCGAGCGACCTGGGCGGGACGACGCAGATCCGATCGCGTGTACCGGAGTACGAGCCATCCATGACGGATGAAGTCGTTCTGGCGCCGCAGATCGTAGGTGAGCGCATCACGGGTCCCGTGTGCAGCGAAGCCGTCGACCTCGATGGCCACCAGCGCGTCGGGAATCTGAAAATCCGGGCGGTAGGTCCGACCGCCCAGGCACACCGACCGTTGGAAGTGCACGGGGCCCACCCCGTGGTCTCGACACAACCGGGCCATGAGCGGTTCGAGTTGGGATTCGGGTCGAGCATCCGCGAGGGCACGAGCATCCAGATAGCGGCGCAGCGCGCCCGCGCCGCGCCGACCGGGGCGACCGACGTCGTCGAGCATGTGGCGCAGACCGGCCACCGTGACGAGGCGATCGATCAGCGCCTGCTCGACGGCCTCCTTCAGGTCCGATTTCGACAGGACTGCAGCGGCGTCGACGAGCGAGCGGGCCGGTTTGGTGACGGGCAGTCCCCGCCGGACACAGCAGTGATCGTCGACCAGGTCGGTGGACCGGTGCACGACGAACCCGCCGCGGGAGCTGCGACGGGTCAGAGGCACCGAGAGCTCGATCAGGTTGGGTTCTTCGATCAGGTCCCAGAGCCACAGCGCGGATCGGTGCGAGACCACCGCGTGCGGCCCGGTCGCGTCACACGCGGCACGCAGCTCGGCTTCTGGGCCGAGACGCACTCCGGTCGGCCGATAGACGCCCCGATGAACCGGCACGATCGTGCCACGGTGCAGGGCATGGTCGCGGCGCCCGTCGCCGACGCCCGCCCCTCGGAACTGTCCGATCGAGACGATGCCATGGCGCGACGGGGCGAGTTCCTCGATGACCTGCTCGACGGGTGGCGCCGGCGTGTCGTCGGACGGGCCGGGCCGGTCGCCTCTGGCCGCTGAAGCGTTGCCTGCCCGAGCAGGGTCGACGGCCTCGACCGTTCGGTCCGACCGGGTGGATCGAGGGGCGGGGGGTCCGGCCGGGTGTCGAGTGAACATGAGCCCATCATCGTCACGCCCTGTGACAGGGAACCGGCACACCTGCCGTTCGGATCACCGTCGACTCGGATCGGCGGCCGGCCCCGAACGCGTCTTTGCACGGTTGGGCGGGTCATGGGGGTGGAAACGGTGCAAAGTCGTGACCGGGGGCGCGTGGACGACGGGGCATCGATCTGACGAGGCGTCAGAACTCGGGTGCCCGCTCGGATAGATTCGCGTCCGTGCCTGTCGACCTCGCCGCACTCCTGGAGCCGGCGCGGACTGTGCTGGTCACCCAGGAGTGCCAGAACGGGGTGATCGGCGAACCCTCGGTGCTGCCGCGACTCGCCGCGGCTGCCGCGCCGATCCGCCCCAATCTCGGCGCGCTCGCCCGAGCGGCCCGCGCCGCCGGCGTGCCGGTGGTCCACTGTCTGGCGGCACGTCGCCACGACGGTCTCGGCGCCAACACCAACGCCCGGCTGTTCCACGGTGTCGCCAAGGCGCCGATGCGGTTGACGGTCGGCTCGCGGGCAGCGCGGGTGGTCGAAGAGCTCGGCCCCGAAGACCCTGACTTCACGATCACCAGGCTCCACGGGCTCGGTCCCTTCAGTGGCACCGACCTGGACCCGATCCTGCGCAACCTCGGCGTGACCACGATCGTCGGCGTCGGCGTGTCGATCAACGTCGGCATGACGAACTTCGTGATGGACGCCGTGAACCTCGGCTACCAGTTCGTGCTGCCCCGCGACGCGGTCGCCGGGGTGCCGACCGAGTATGCCGACGCCGTGATCGAGAACACCCTCGCCCTGCTCGCCACCGTCACCTCCACCGACGAGGTGCTCGAGGCCTGGGCGGCGTCCACGACCTCGAAGGAGCCGTGATGGTGACCCCCATCGAAGCCTCCCGTGCCGACATCCGCTGGGGCACCGTCCCCCGGCTGTTCGCCGACGCAGCCGAACGGTTCGGCGACGCCGAGGCGATCATCGACGGCGTCGTGCGTCTGAGCTGGAACGACGTGCACGCACGGTCCCGGCAGGCGGCCAAGGCGTTCCTCGCCGCCGGCGTCGAGCCCGGCGACCGGGTCGCGATCTGGGCGCCGAACTGCCACGAGTGGATCGCAGCCCTGGTCGGGCTGCAATCGGTCGGCGCGGTCCTGGTGCCGCTGAACACCCGC
>JBDZVK010000323.1:0-2990 GCA_040255725.1 Actinomycetota bacterium | reverse complement strand
CTACATTGCCCCCGGTGCCGACCGACCACGACTACTGGGACGGCATCGCGGACCAGGCCGATGCGTTGCCGGCCGGTTGGCGTCACCACGCGCGGCGCGCCCACCTGGCCCTCGTCGAAGAGTGGATCGGTGCGCCCACCGGCCTGTGGCTCAAGACCGACCTGTTCGAGGAACGCAGCCCCGACCGGGCGCTGCTGCCCTCCCTCGCATCGGCGACGTGGATCGGTTCGGACCTGTCGCCCCGGGTCGCCCGGGCCGCGGCCCGCCGGGGCACCGCGGTCGCGGTTGCCGCCGACGTGCGGGCGCTGCCGTTCGCGACCGGCACGATCGACGGCATCCTGTCGACCTCCACCCTCGACCACTTCGACGACGTCGGCGAGATCGACGCGTCGCTCGCCGAGCTGCGCCGCGTGCTCGCCCCGGGTGGGTGGCTCGTGCTCACCCTCGACAACGCCCGCAATCCGTTGATCCGTCTGCGCAACGCCCTGCCCCGCCGCGTCGCCCGCCGGACCGGCCTGGTGCCCTTCACCGTCGGGGCCACCCACGACGCGGCCGGTGGCCGTGCCGCGTTGGAGCGTGCCGGGTTCGACGTGGCGCACACGACACATCTGCTGCACGCACCCCATGTGATCGGCACCCGCCTCGCCGCGTTCGACGGGTACACGCGCCGAGTCCTGCCCCGGATCGACCGGTTGGCGTCGACCCGCGTCGCCCCGTTCAGCGGGCACTTCGTCGCGTTCTGTGCCACCCCTCGCGGGAGCTGAACCCACGTCTACACCTCCTTGGCGAGGCCGACGGCGAGTCGACGAAACACCACGAGCGACGCCACGAAGAGCGCCGCGCACACGGCGAGGGTGACCACGGGCGCGACGAAGCTCGTGACGTGGCCGTCGTAGAGGACGGTCCGGAACTGGTCGATGATCCACCGCATCGGATCGACCGTGGTGATCGTGCGGACCGGCCCGTTCACCATCTTGCGGTGGTACACGATCGGCACGAGGAAGAACCAGACCGTGAGCAGGTTGTTGAGCACGTAGCGGAGGTCGCGGTTGAACACGTCGCACAGGGCGAGCAGCATCGAGATCGACGTGACCAGCAGCAACAACGACGCCACCGGGAGCACGATCGCCGGCAGCGTCGACCAGACGATCCCGCGGGAGTGCACGGCACCGAGGTACAGGATCGACGCGGCGAGCAGCCCCAGGAACGGGACGGCCATCACGATGACGCGGGCGATGGGGAGCAGGTGCAGCGGGAACGGGGCGCGGCGCACGAGATCGGGCTCGAACGAGATGCTCTGCAGGGAGTCGTGCACCGACTGCACCAGGAACGTCCACGGCAACAGGCCGACCAGCAGGTACACGCCGTAGTCGTCGATCTTCACGTCGAACACCGACCCGAACACGAACAGGTACAACGCCAACAGGAACATCGGCGACACGACGGGCCAGACGATGCCGAACAGGGTCCGCTTGACCCGGAGCCGGGCCTGACGTTCGACAAGGGTCCACAGCAGCTCGCGCTGGTTCACCAGTTCGGCGAGGCCGAGCCCGCGTGGTCGTCGACCGGCCTCGCGCACGGTCACGGCCGGCGAAGCGGGTCGAGCATCAGCGGTCGTCACTGCGCCCCCTGTTTGCGCCGCGCCGCGGCGCTGCGGCCACGGTGGCCGAAGATCCCGAGGGTCGCCGGGTCGACGTCGCGGCGGCCTCCGGTCTGAAGGTACGCCTCGACCACCGAGGGAGCCGCGCCGACCAGCTCGACCTCGCCGTCGCGCAGCAGCACCACCTCGTCGCAGCGCTCCCGCACCAGCTCCATGTCGTGGGAGACGACCATGATGGCGCAACCCGACGACTGGAGCTGTGCGATCCGTTCGAGACAACGCACCTTGAACGCGTCGTCGCCGACGGCGAGGACCTCGTCGACGAGCACCACGTCGGGCGCCGAGTGCACCACGAGCGAGAACCCCAGCCGCAGACCCATACCGGCGGAATAGGCGGCGAGCGGCCAGTCGAGGGCCGACGGGTCGAGACCGCTGAAGTCGACGATCTCGTCGTAGCGGCGCCGGACCTCGGCGCGCGACAGCCCCAGGAGCACCCCGCCGATGATCAGGTTCTCGTGCCCGGTGAGATCCCGGTGGAAACCTGCCGACAGATCCACGAGCGACGCCACCCGACCGGTGACCGTGATGCGACCCCGGGTCGGCGGGATCACGCCGGCCACCGCTTGGAGCAGCGTGGTCTTGCCCGATCCGTTGCCGCCGATGATCCCGAGACAGCGGCCCGGACCGAGCGACAGCGACAGCTCACGGAGCGCGTACTGCGCGATCGGTCGACGCCAGCCGAGACGGGAGCGGGTCCGGTAGGCGACCCACAGGTCCTCGATGCAGAGCGCGGATCCGCTCACTCGACCGACGGCTCGACGCTGCTTCGGGTGTCGACATGGGCGATCACCGGCTGCACGCCGGAGGATCGGACCTGCCCGAGCACCTGCGCGACGTCGGGACCCTGCCAGGTGCGGGCCTGCGCCGGCGCGACCGGAATCCGTCGCGAGGCGACGCCGCGGACGAAGCCCGCCCCGTAGCAGACGTGCATCACCGCCAACAGCCACATGGCCAGGGGAAACTCCGAGATGCGTCGCAACGTGAGCGCGATCCGTGCCGCCCCGGCGGCCAGCACGAGCACATAGGCCACGAGCCCGAGCAGTGCGACCGGTCCGAAGACCACGTCCAGCAGTGGCGTCGCCAGCAGATACGCGAGCAACAGGG
This sequence comes from Actinomycetota bacterium, assembly GCA_040255725.1. GTDB lineage: Bacteria > Actinomycetota > Acidimicrobiia > Acidimicrobiales > Iamiaceae > JAFDWI01. The sequence continues at coordinate 226 of JBDZVK010000323.1, read as the reverse complement.
TCGGCACGACGAAGGGCAGGCGGACGTCACGGGGACGCCGGACCGTCAACTGGCCGCGTCCGCGTCCGTACTTGTACATCTGGCGGGCGAAGCCGCGGAGCGTCGCGCGCCGTTCGTGGTAGGCGACCAGCTCCGGCGAATAGCGCATGGTGACCTCGCGGCTGCGGAGTTCCTCGAGGACGGCGTTCTCCTCGGCGCAGACCAGATCGGTGGCGAAGGGCACCAT
>JBDZVK010000322.1:0-2997 GCA_040255725.1 Actinomycetota bacterium | reverse complement strand
AGTTCCTCCCGCATACCGACCACAACTACGACAAGTTCACGGAAGCTCCACGCCCCCCGGCGCGCCCGTAGCCGCCCCACCGCCCCCACCGTCCCAACCTCCACCGGAACTTGTCGCAGTTCCTCCCGCATACCGACCACAACTACGACAAGTTCACGGAAGCTCCACGCCCACCGGCGCGCCCCAACCACGAGGGCGCCCGCGCCATGGGCACACCCGACGCGGGAGCGCCGGATTCAGTCGGCCTCGTCGATCAGCCCCACGTCACCGTCGGTCCGCCGGTAGATGACCGCCGCGCGCCCCGTGTCGGCACTGGTGAAGAAGAAGAACCCGTGCCCCAACAGCTCCATGCGGCTGACCGCGTCCTCCGGAGTCATCGGCATCATCGCGAACCGCTTCGACTTGACGATCCGCGGCACCTCGGCCTCGTGGTCGTCGCCGGCGTCGACGTCGACCAGATCGGGGGGCAGATCGATGTGCTTGTCGGACCGGCGGCGGCGCAACTTGTCCTTCAGCTTCTTGAGCTGGGCACCGATCTTCGTCGTCGCCTTGTCGATCGCCGAGTATCCCTCAGCCGCGGCGACCTTGGCCCGCACGTGGTGTCCGTGACCCGACAGCGTGATCTCGCACGACACCTGATCGGGGATGCGGGTGTTCGTCGCCTGGGTGAACAACACTTCCGCCCGATCCATGGCGACCACCTTGCCCAACCGCTCCACCTTCTCCTCGGTGAGCTGACGCAGCTTGTCGGGCACGTCCATCCGACGACCGTTGATGTGCACGTCCATGGCGGTACCTCCGGAGATTCGGCCGATCCCGAAAGCGAGTTGTCCGTCCGGAACCGTCTGTGCCGAGGGTTGCTGGATTCACTTTCGAGCTTAGGACCTGTGACCGGTGCCGCGTTCCGGCCCTGCGAGGCGCACGTCTTCCCACCCGCGCCCGCCGCATCGACTCACGCGACGGGAACGGTCGGTGGCCCAGGAGTGCCCGAGGGATCGTGCCACCGCCGCGCCAGTGCAACCTGAGCAACGACCTGATCCGGCCGTTGCGTCAGGTCGTCCCAGGTCACCCGCAGCACCCGGAACCCACGCGCCATCAGGTCGTTGTCGCGCCGGCGATCACGGTCGCGGTCGAGTGCCGACTGGTGGAACGTGCGGCTGTCGAGTTCGACGACGAGTGCGGCACGCCGGAACAGCAGATCGACACGGCCGATCCACTCCTGGTGACCACCGAGGTCGACCTCGACCTCGAAGTCGTCGATCCCCGCGTCGGTGAGCACCTTGCGACCGAGCGCCTCCAGTCGGCTGTTCGGCGGGATGTAACCGGCACCACGCGCCGCGAGGAGCTCGCGCATCACCACGGTGCCACGCCGACCGCGCCGCGCGAGATCGTCGAAGACCCCGTGCACCTCGGCCGACGTGCACAGGTTGCGAGACAGCACGTTGTCGAGCGCCCGTTCGACCCGCGCCGGGTGCACGACCCCTGCCAGATCGAACAGGGTGCGTGCGACCGTCGTGACCGGGATGCCGCCACGCACGGTCACGTGCGACCGTGGCAGCCACACCGAACCATGGCCGATGCCGTATGGGCGGCGCTGGCTCCGACCACGTGGCCGGCTCCACTCGACCGATTCGGCGAAGCCGGGGATCGTGTGCAGGTTCGCTGCCGCCCGGTGTGATGCGACCGCGTCGTCTCCCAGCGAGACGAGCCGGGCGAGCAGCCGCTGCGGGTGCGTGTCGGGCGCTGCGCCGACCACATAGACGCCCCGGTGCAGCCGGGTCCACGTGCCACGTCGGAGCCGGCGCGTGATGCCCGAACGCGTGACCCCACACGCACGAGCCTGCGCGTCGGTGATCAACCCGTGATGGCCGCGGGCGATGGTGAGCACCTGCTGATCGGGGCGGGCGGGTTGCGTCGTCGTGGTGATGGTCATGGCGACCATGGTCCCCCGGGGGTGGGACACTCATGCCGAACCGGCGCTTCCGTCGGCTCGACCCGGACGCGAGGCGTGCGCGCGACGACCACGCCGATGACCGCATCGGCCCCCGCGCTCCGGAGCACCTCGGCGGCCCTCGCCAACGTCGCGCCCGTGGTGGCGACGTCGTCGCCGAGCGCGACGCGGCGGCCCGCGACTGCACCCGTGACGCCGCGGTGCGTGTCGAAGCGTGGACCCTCGATGCGCTCGTCACGATGACGACCGGTCTGGGCCGGGCCGGGCAGGCGGACCAGGCAGCGCCGGGGCCGCACACGCAATTTTCGGGCGATCGCCCGGGCGAGCACCTCGGCCTGGTCGAAGCCCCGCTGACGCCGACGACCGGCCGACGTGGGCGCCCAGGTGACCACGTCGATGCGATCGCCGGCGAGCGCGTCCGCGAGCCGTTCGGCCACGAAGGGGACGACGGCACGGTGGTTGTGGAACTTCAGCCGCGTCACGAGCTGCCGACCCGTGCCTTGGTAGGCCGTCAGGGCGCGGCAGGCCTCGAGCCCAGGCGGCGCGGGAAGGACCGGCGGCGAACCCAGCGCTGCCACACACCGCTGACACACGCCGCTCCGGTCGACACGCGCCGCCGGGTCGGCACTGCCGCAGATCGGACACTCCGCGTCGAACAACATGGGCGACACAGTAGGAACCCGCGATGACACCCGGTCCTCGTCCGGACGGCCGCCGGGGCGCGGCCGTCACGTCACTCGGCCGCGCTCCAGTCCCCGGCGCCCCGACCCCCGCGTGAACCTGTCGCAACCACTCCCGGAAACCGGGAGCAACTACGACAAGTTCCAGACACGAACCAGCAACCCGCCGAGCACCAAACGCCGCCAACCCCCGCCCCGCACCCAACCCCAGCGTGAACCTGTCGCAACCACTCCCGGAAACCGGGAGCAACTACGACAAGTTCCGGGAGAGGCGCTCGCGAGTGGTTGCGGCGCGCGGTCGGCTGCAGGCTGCAGGACGCGGGCGGTGATCAGTAGCGGTAGTGGTCGGGCTTGTAGGGGCCCTCG
>JBDZVK010000321.1:0-3003 GCA_040255725.1 Actinomycetota bacterium | reverse complement strand
TACACGTAGCCCTCGGCGTCGACGTGGCCGACGTCGCCGAGGGTGGACCAGCCCCGCTCGGTGTCCCAGGCCGACGCCGTCTTCGCCGGGTCACCGTGGTACTCCCAGCGCCGCGACGACTCGAACCAGATCTGACCGTCGGTGCCGGGAGGCACCTCGTCACCCTCGGCGTTGGTCACGTGCACGGCGCCCTGCAACGACCGGCCGACCGAGCCGGGATGCTCGAGCCACTCGGTGGGGCCGATCACACAGAACCCGTTGCCCTCCGAACCCGCGTAGTACTCGTACAGGATCGGGCCGAGCCAGTCCATGGCGGACCGCTTGACCTCGACCGGACACGGCGCGGCGGCGTGCACGACGACCTCGAGGCTCGAGGTGTCGAAGCTCCGGCGAACCTCGTCGGGCAGCTTCAACAGGCGCACGAGATGGGTCGGCACCACCTGCAGATGCGTGATCCGATGGGACTCGACGGCGGCGAGCAGGCCTTCGGGATCGAACGATTCCATGACCACCACCGAGGAGCCCAGACACTGGGCGCCGGAGGTCCACCCGGCCGGCGCAGCGTGGTACAGCGGCGCGGGCGACAGGTACCGCGACTCCTCCGACATGCCGAACAGGTGGGTCAACATCGCACAGAACGGTTGCGGTCGACCCAGCTCTGCGCCCACCGGTCCGGGCATGATGCCCTTGGGTCGACCGGTGGTGCCCGACGAGTAGAACATCCACTGCCCCGCGCATTCGTCGAACCGGTCGGCGTCGGCGCGTTCGGCCGATGGGCGGACCGTGGAGAGTGCATGCTCGAACGAGACGAACCCGGCCAGGCCGTCGACGGTCGGTCTGGTCGCGTCACCACCGACGGCGAGCGCAACCGAAAGATCCTCGCACTGCGCTGCGGTGTCGGCGGCCAACGCGCCGAGTGTCGTGGAGCTGACGAGTGCCTTCGCGCCGCAGTCGATCGCGATGAAGGCGGCTTCGTCCGCGGTGAGATGCCAGTTGACCGGGGTGACGTACAGCCCACTGGAGAGCCCCGCCCAGATCGTGACGAAGAACTCCGGCCGGTTCTCGAGCAGCACCGCAAGGTGGTCGCCCGACCGCAACCCGTGGTCGTGGAGCACCTGGGCGAGCCGGCGGGCGCCGTCGGCGAGTTCGCCGTAGGTGAGCGGCGCGCTGCCATCGGCCATGACCGCGGCGATCCGGTCGGGGTGGGTCGCCGCGATGGCGAAGGGGTGTTGACCGGCGTCGTCCATGTCAGTCGGCCCGACGTCGCGTGAGTACCCGGTGGGCGGCGTCGCCGAGGAACTCGGCCATGGCGGCGTCGTCGAGGTCGAGGGCACGGGCCGCTTCGAGGGCGCGTCCACAGTCCAGGATCGGATGATCCGACGCGAACCAGATGCGGCCGCGTCCCCGCGACGACCCCATGAACCGCACCATCGCCGGGTCGATGTAGGTGGCAAGGTACGCCGAGGTCATCACGTAGAGCTGCGGCCATTTCATGAGGTACGAGATCAACAGTTGCTCATAGGGGTGGCCCATGTGCGCGCCGATGACGGTCAGGTCGGGAAAGTCGATCAACACGTTCTCGAGCAACTGGGGGTGCTGGCACGCAGATCGCACCTGAGGACCGGGTACGCCGATGTTGATCGACACCGGCAGGCCCAGCTCTTCACAGGTCTGGTACACGGGGTAGTAGAGGCGGTGGTCGAGGTCGTACTGCTCCATGAGCGGCGTGATGCGGATCATCGCCACCGCCGGGTGCTCGGCCAGCTCGCGGATGCGGGCGCAGTTCGCGCGCACCTTGGTGGCCTTCTCGATCGTCGGCCCGACGAGGAACCGTCCCGGGTGCTCCTCCGCGATCACGCAGCAGTCCTCGGGCGGGATCTCGCCCCGTTTGCGGGCGCTCATCGTGGGTTTCATCCCGCACACGAGCACGCCCATGTCGACGCCGGCGGCGTCCATGGCGCCGAGCGTCGCCTCGAAGGGCTGTGCGTCGGTGACGGCGGACCCGAACATCTCGTGCACCCCGGCGGTCGAGGCCTTCGCGCCGAAGGTGGCGGCGAAGTCCGCGGGAAACACGTTGACCCAGCCGTCCAGAATCATGGCGGAGACGCTAGTGCGCCATGATCACGCCAAGCTGACACGAGTGTCAGAAACGCGCGTAGACTGGTCGGCATGGCCGAGCTCGACTTCCGCCCGTTCGACGCCGACAACCACTACTACGAGGCGACCGACGCCTTCACCCGGCACATCGAACCGAAGATGGCCAAGCGTTGTATGCAGTGGGCCGACATCGACGGCAAGCGGCGCCTGCTGGTGGGCGGCAAGGTCAACAAGTTCATCCCGAACCCGCAGTTCGATCCCGTCGCCAAGCCGGGCAGCCTCGAGGACTACTTCCGGGGCCGCAACACCAAGGGCCAGGACCTCGCCAGCATGTTCGGAGACCTCGACCCGCTGGCCGACCACCCCGGCTACCAGCACCGCGACGCCCGGGTGGAACTGCTCGACGAACAGGGACTGGAGGGGGCCCTGTTGTTCCCCACCCTCGGCGTGGGCATGCAGGAGGCGCTGCGACGTGACCCGGTCGCGCTGCACGCGGCGTTCGACGCGTTCAACCGGTGGCTTGACGACGACTGGGGCTACGACCGGGGCGACGGGCGCCTGTACGCGGCGCCGATGATCACCTTCTGCGACGTCGACCTCGCCGTGGCCGAGGTGACCCGCGTGCTCGAGGCCGGGGCCAAGGTGCTGGTCACGGTGCCCGGTCCGGTGCCCGAGGGCGACGGGCACGTGTCGCCGGGGCATCCCAAGTTCGACCCGATCTGGTCGTTGCTGCACGACTCGGGCGTGCCGCTCGTGTTCCACGCCGGGCTGTCGGGTATCGCCGGTTACGGCAAGCTGTGGGGCACGGGCGCGCCCAAGGGCAGCGGTGGGTTCGAAGGGTTCAAGCACGCCACGTTCCCGATGGTCGCCTTCCAGGACCGGGCGATCTCCGACACGCTGTGCGCG
>JBDZVK010000320.1:0-3003 GCA_040255725.1 Actinomycetota bacterium | reverse complement strand
CGACCGCCCGGGTCGCTGGTACGTGGTCCACACCCAGTCCGGGTACGAGAAGAAGGTCAAGCAGAACCTCGAGGCCCGCACCTCGTCGATGCACATGGAAGACCACATCCACGAGGTGGTCATCCCGATGGAGGAGGTCGTCGAGTTCAAGGGCGGCCGCAAGGTCGTCTCCAACAAGAAGATGTTCCCCGGCTACCTTCTCGTGCGGTGCGACCTCGACGACGATTCGTGGTACGTGATCCGGAACACGCCGGGGGTGACCGGCTTCGTCGGTCAGGGCTCCAAGCCCTCCCCGCTGCCGCGTCGTGATGTCGAATCGTTCCTGAGCGTCAAGCCCGAAGGTGCCGACGCCGCAGCGAAGATGGGCAAGCCCCGCATCGACTTCGAGATGGGCGAGACCGTCCGGGTCAAGGAAGGCCCCTTCGCCGAGTTCTCCGGTGAGATCGTCGAGATCAACGCCGACCAGCTCAAGGTCAAGGTGTTGGTCAACATCTTCGGCCGTGAGACCCCGGTCGAGTTGGACTTCGTCCAGGTCGCCAAGCTGTAGCCCACCAGTCCGTCCCCCGAGTTGCGGCCCGGATGGTGTCACGCCGTCTTCGCCGCCTAGGCTCGAACGTCCCCGAAGTCGAATCCCGCCCGGCGCCCGTGCCGCGGTGTGCGAAGTGAGGAATACCCATGGCCAAGAAGAAGGTCGCCGCGGTCATCAAGATCCAGATCCCCGCGGGTCAGGCGACGCCGGCACCGCCGGTGGGAACGGCGCTCGGCCCGCACGGCATCGCGATCATGGACTTCTGCAAGGAGTACAACGCCGCGACCGAGTCGCAGCGGGGCACGGTCGTGCCGGTCGAGATCACCGTGTTCGAGGACCGGTCGTTCTCGTTCATCCTCAAGACGCCGCCCACGCCGGTGCTGCTGCGCCAGGCCGCGCGGATCCAGAAGGCCGCCCACGCGCCGGGCCGTGAAGAGGCCGGCTCGGTCACCGAGGCGCAGGTCGCCGAGATCGCCACGACCAAGCTGCCCGACCTGAACACCGGCGACCTCGAGTCGGCCAAGCAGCAGGTCCGGGGCACCGCCCGTTCGATGGGCATCAAGGTCGTCTGAACCAACCATCAACTCGTGACCGGGACGACCTCGCCCGGCACGACCACCAGAAAGAGGGAGCCGTCATGGCGCAAGGCAAGAACTACTCGAACGCGATCAAGCGGTACGACCGGGAGCGGCTGCACCCCGGCCCCGAAGCCATCGCCCTGGTCAAGAGCCTGGCGAGCGCCTCGTTCGACGAGACCGTCGACCTGGCGGTGCGGCTCGGCGTCGATCCGCGCAAGGCCGACCAGATGGTACGTGGCACCGTCGCGCTGCCGTCGGGGACCGGCAAGGACGTGCGCATCGCCGTGTTCGCCGCCGGAAGCGCCGCCGATGACGCCCGCGCCGCGGGTGCCGACGTGGTCGGCTCCGACGACCTGCTGGCCGAGGTCGAAGGTGGACGCCTCGACTTCGATCTGGTCATCGCGACGCCGGACCTGATGGCCCAGGTCGGTCGTCTCGGTCGGGTGCTCGGTCCGCGTGGGCTCATGCCGAACCCCAAGTCGGGCACCGTCACGCCCGAGCCGGCCAAGGCCGTCGCCGAGTTCAAGGGCGGCCGGGTGGAGTACCGCACCGACCGTTACGGCAACGTCCACGTGCCGATCGGCAAGGTGTCGTTCACCGAGGAGGCGCTGGTCGCGAACCTCGCCGCCGTCGTCGACGAGCTGAACCGGGTGCGTCCCGCTTCGGCGAAGGGTCGCTACCTGAGACGCCTCACGGTGTCGTCCACGATGGGTCCGGGTATCAAGCTCGACGCCGCGCACCTGCAGCCCGCCGAAGTCGGCGCCGGCTGACCACCCGATCCGGATTCGTGCAAGCCGGATCGGGGTGTCTATCATCTCCGTTCGACAACCACATCGCTCGCCAGAGACCTCCGGTGCCGTTCATCGGCTCAAACGGATCCTCCCCGCCGGGGATCCGGCCCGACGAGGCGGACGCTTCACCACCACGAAGTGTTCTCGTCATCGGATTCTCGGTGTTGCGACACGCTTCGACGTGAGTGGTAGCGCCCGTTTCCTGCTCTGACCGACAATGCCCTCACCGGCAGTGATCCGACCGACAAGGTGAGTGATGGACAATCCAAGACCTGACAAGGTCGCCAAGGTCGCCGAACTCGAGCGGCACTTCGAGGACGCCTCGGCCGTGCTGTTGACCGAGTACCGCGGTCTCGACGTGCCCGCGATGGCCGAGCTCCGCAACGAGCTCCGTTCCGCTGGTGCCGACTACAAGATCTACAAGAACACGCTCGTACGTATCGCTGCCCGTCAGGCCGGGCTCGACCTCGATGCGTTGCTGACCGGTCCGACCGCGATCGCGTTCGTCGGCCGACGCGACGACGGTTCCGCCGGCGACGCCGCCGCGACCGCCAAGGCATTGCGGGAGTTCGTCAAGAAGAACGACGCGCTCGTGCTCAAGGGCGGCGTGGTCGACGGCACGGCAATGTCGCTCGACCAGCTCGAGGTGCTCGCCGACCTGCCGTCCCGTGACGTACTGCTCGCCCAGATCGCCGGTGCGCTGGCCGCGCCGCTGCAGCAGTTCGCCGGCCTGCTCCAGGCGATGCCACGCAACCTCGCGTACGGCATGAAGGCGCTGATCGACACGATGCCAGCCGAATCCCCGGCCGCCGAAGCGCCGGCCGCCGAAGCAGACGGGGTCGACGAGCCGACCGCGGAAGCCCCCGCCGAGCCGAGCGCGGAAGCGCCCGCGGACGACAGCGCCGCCACCGCCGAAGCACCCGAAGCCACCGACGAAACCGAATCCCCGGCCGCCGAGGCCACTACCGACGAAACCCCGGCCGATGCCGGATCCGAACAGGAGTAACACCAACATGGCAACCACCGAACAGATTCTCGACGACATCGCGAGCCTCACCGTGCTCGAGCTCTCCGAGCTGCTGAGCGCCTTCGAAGAGCGCTTCGG
>JBDZVK010000319.1:0-3004 GCA_040255725.1 Actinomycetota bacterium | reverse complement strand
CGACGCCGACACCGACGCCGAACGCAACGGGGCCCTCGCCCGGGTCCTGCGTGACGTGGTCCGCAGCCGGGACCGCTGTGGTTACCTGGGTGACGGGCGCTTTCTCGTCGTGATCCTCGGCGGCGTCGAACAGGATCCGGTCTCGGTGGTCGACCGCATCCGCGACGCCTGGGGCAGTGACAACGACCAGGGCGGGTTCTCCGCGGGCTACGCCCGGGCCGGCGACCGGCCGAACCTGGCGCTGGTCGCCGCGGGGCACGCCCTGCGTCGGGCACAGGAGTCCGGCGGCGGCACGGTCGGAGCGACCGAATCCGACTACCAGTGAGCGTCCCCGCAGCAGGGCGGCCGCAACCGATCGGCTCGCGCCGCGCTCAGCCCCGGTTCAGCCGCCGGAACATCGACTTGTCGGCCCGGTAGCGCTTGGGGAACTGGGAGAAGAGCAGGTCGTAGACGGCCCGGTTCGCCGGATCGGGACGAAACGCGCGCTCGACCGGGACCAGGCCGTCGACATCGTCGATCGTGATCCGTCCCGACGCGATGCCGGCCGCCAGTCCGGCACCGACCAGGTTCGCATGCATCGGATCGGGCGGACGTTCGATCGTCCGGTTCATCACGTCGGCGTGGATCTGACACCACAGGTCGGACTGCGCACCGCCACCGACGATCCGGACCGGATCGAGCCGCGTCGACGTGAACTTCTCGACCACCTCGTGCAGCCATCGTGAGTTGTAGGCGACCCCTTCGAGCACCGCGCGGGCCAACTCGTCACGCCCGGTCGCGAGCGACAGGTTGTGGAAGCCACCCCGGGCCCGGGAGTCCTCTACGGGCGAGCGTTCACCGTTCAGCCACGGTGTGAACAGCACGTTGCCGCTCCCGGCAGGCACCCCGGCGGCGGCACCGGTGATGGCGTCGTAATCGGCGGATTCGTCGCCGCTGGTCCAGACGCGGTCGCGGAACCATTGCAGCGCCAGCCCCCCGACCTCGTGATTGTCGATCACCAGATGTCCCCGCGGCGTCAGACCGGGCACGGTCGCGACCTGATGGACGATGTCGGTCTTCTTGGCGTCGACGGGCGCCGAGATCCACGACGAGGTGCTCAACGCGAGATGGGCCCGATGCCGCTGCACGGCGCCCGAGCCCAGCGCCGCAGTGTGCAGGTCGGGCAGCGCCGCGGTCACCCGGACGCCGTCGGGGAGGCCCAGGTGCCGGGCCACCGAGGGAAGGACGGTGCCGACGAAGCGACCGGAGGGTCCCAACGGCGGGAGCTGGCGTGGGTCGACGCCGGCACGTCGCACCAGGTCGGTGTCGTAGACCAGGTGGTCGGGTCGGCGGGTGTCGATCAACCAGGCGACGGCCATCGACGCCGGCGACGCAACGGCGACGCCGGTGAAGCGCATGGTCAGGTAGTCGATGGGTTCGAGCATCCAACGGGCGCGCGCGACCAGGTCGGGGTGCTCGGCCTGCAGGTACAGGCGCTGGCCGATCGGATCGGCGCCGCTGAGAGAAGGTGCACCGCCGGTGCGGCGCACCCAGGTCGCGACGGTGCGGACGTCGTAGCCGGCGGCGCGGCCGCCGAAGCGTCTGCGGACATGAGGCCGGCCCCGGGTGTCCATCCACAGCAGCGCGTCACCCACCGGGGTGCCGGTCCCGTCGACAGGGACGGTGCTGGCGTACTGGCCGGTGATCGACACGGCCACGATCGACGACGGTGCCGCGACCCCGGCGGCGAGCGCCGCGCGGGTGAGGGCGATGATCGCCTCCCACCAGGTCCGCGGATCCTGGACGGCCCCGCCGCCGTCGAGATGACGGGTCTCGACCGGGGCGAAGCCGTGCCACAGCAGCTCGCCGGTCTCACGCACGAGTCCGACCTTGGGGCCGCCCGTGCCCAGGTCGATCGCCAGTACCGCCGAGCCGTCGGTCGCGACGTCGGCCACGTCGGCGGGGTGTTCGCTCGTGCCGATGTCGTGCGGGCTCGTGGTCATCGGGCTCCTCGTCGACGCTTCCCGCCGACGGCCCGCTCGACGTGGCCCGGCACGGAGGGATCGGTGGCGAATGGTTCGGTGGCGATCTCGGAGCGGGTGAGGGGAGTCGAACCCCCGTCGTCTGGATGGAAGCCAGATGCTCTACCGTTGAGCTACACCCGCAGTGGTTGCGACGACGCGCCAGCACACTACCGGCTCGCCGGGGGCGCGGCGGTAGCGTGAGTGGAGCGATGACCGATCTGCACGCTGCGGTGGCGTACCTCGACGCCCACATCAACCTCGAGGCGACCGCGGGGCGGATCCACGGGCTGTCACTGGCGCGGATGCGGGCGCTGTGCGACGTGTTGGGCGATCCCCAGGAGGCCTTTCCGGTCGTGCAGGTGACCGGCACCAACGGCAAGGGCTCGGTGACGGCCATGACCACGGCGTTGCTGCGCGCGACCGGGCTCGGCGTGGGCACCTACACCAGCCCGCACCTCGAGTCGGTCACCGAGCGGATCGCCTACGACGGACGACCGATCGACCCGGACGACTTCGCCCGGATCGTCGGCGATCTCGCCGCGCTGGAGCCGATGCTCGCCGATCGCCCGTCGTACTTCGAACTGCTCACGGCGGCCGCGTTCCGGTGGTTCGCCGATCGACCGGTCGACGTGGCGGTGGTCGAGGTCGGGCTGCTGGGCCGATTCGACGCCACGAACGTCGCCGATGCCACCGTGGCCGTGCTCACCGGCGTGGGCAAGGACCACACCGACGGCGAGGGGGACTGGCGCCGCCGCATCGCCGAGGAGAAGGTCGGGATCGTCAAGCCCGGCGCCACGTTCGTACTGGGCGAGACCGACCCCGACCTCGCGGACGTGTTCGCCCGGGCCCCGGCCGCGGAGGTCCTGGTGCGGGGCACCGACTTCGACGTGGTCGACGACCGGGTCGCGCTCGGCGGCCGCATGGTGGCGCTGTCGACGCCTGCGCACACGATCGACGAGATCTTCCTGCCGCTGCACGGCTCGCACCAGGCGACGAACGCG
>JBDZVK010000027.1:7419-16418 GCA_040255725.1 Actinomycetota bacterium | reverse complement strand
ACGCCCAGGCCGACTGGATCGCCGAGTTGGCCGAGCTGGGCTACACCGACGTGTGGTCGTCCGAGGCCGGCGCCGCGGACGCGTTCACCCCGTTGGCGCTCGCCTCGGTCTGGGCGCCGTCGCTGCGCCTCGGCTGCGCGATCGTGCCCGCGTACACCCGTGGACCGGCCACGCTCGCCCAGTGTGTCGCCACCCTGGCCGACGCGGCGCCGGGCCGGTTCGCCTTCGGCATCGGCACGTCGTCGCAGCCGATCGTGGAGCGTTGGAACGACATCGCGTTCGACGAGCCCTACAAGAAGGTGCGCGACACCGTGCGCTTCCTACGGGTCGCGCTGACCGGCGAGAAGGTCCGTGAAGACTACGACACGTTCTCGGTGAAAGGGTTCAAGCTCGGCCTGGTGCCCGAGGTGCAACCCGAGATCCTGATCGCCGCGCTGCGCCCGGGCATGCTGCGCCTCGCCGGGCGGGAAGGCGACGGGGCGATCATCAACTGGTTGTCGGCCGACGACGTCGCCACCGTCGTTCCCCACGTCCACGAACAGGGCGACGGCAAGCAGATCGTGGCCCGGATCTTCGTCATGCCCACCACCGACGTCGACACGGTGCGCAACGTCGCCAAGTTCGCGATCGCGGCGTACCTCACCGTGCCGGTGTACGCGAAGTTCCACGAATGGTTGGGCCGTGGCGACATGCTGGCCACCATGTGGCAGCGCTGGGAGGACGGTGACCGCAAGGGGGCGCTCGAGGCGATCCCCGACGAGCTGGTCGACCAGCTCGTCATCCACGGCACCCCCGAGCAATGCCGGGCGCACATCCAGCGGTACATCGACCACGGCGTGACCTGCCCCGCGTTGGCGTTCATCCCCGGCGGCTACGACGTGCGCGAAGCGATGCGTGCCGTCGCGCCGCCTGCCTGAACTGCCGGGCACCCGAATGGTGGACGGCCACCGGTTCAACCGCCGGCTGTCGTGCGCCGCAGCGCCAGCGTCGAGAACTGCCGGAAGCCGGTGTCGAGGATCCAGTCGTGACCGAACCGGGCGATCGGGGGAGCGGCCGAGGCGACGGTGCGGAGGAGTCGGTCGGCGGGCGACAGCGACGCGGTCAGGTGCAGCACACAACCGGCCGGCCGGGCGACGAGTTCGAGCCTGGCGTCACCGACGAGACCGCCCTCGACCGCTGCGGTCACGAGTTCGCCGTCGCGCACCTCGCCGATCACCAGGTCGAAGGCGACCCGGTAGGGCAACGGTGGTTGCACCACACAGCGCCAGCGCGCGCCCGGAGTGAGTGGGCCCGGCTCGAAGTGCCGGAGCCACGGCCACCACGAGCGGTACCGGTCGGTCCGCAGCAGGGCCAGCCACACGTCCTGCGCCGGGAGGGCGAAGTGGTAGGTCCGGTCCGAGTCGACCTGCACGGGCCAGAGTCTCGCGCCGGGAGGGCGACGCCCGCTTCAGAACGCTCAGGGCAGGTTCGCCGCCCGTGCAAGATGATCGGCGAGGTCGTCCAGCGACTGGTGCGCGTTCAGCCCCGAGGTGGACGGCATCACGTAGGTCGGCGCCGCCAGCGGCGAGTCGGCCTGCCAACCCGCGGTGGCCCGGGCGTCGACGGCCGTGCGCCACCCGGCGAGGCCCACCAGGCACACCGCGGCCGGTCGGGTGCGGGCGACGAGACGGGTGAGTCGGCGCAGCCCGGTGCGGTATTCCTCGGGCCGCACCTCCTTCGCCGCCCGGGTCGCGCGTTTGACCAGGTCGGTCATGCCGATCCCGTCGCGGACGAGCAGTACCCGGGCATCACGGTCGACCGTGGAGAGGCCCGCGCGGTGGAGGGCCTTCCAGAAGCGGTTGGTGGGCCCGGCGAAGCCGACCCCGGCGTCGGCGGCGACCAGGCTCGGGTTCAGCCCGCACACCAAGAGCCGCAGACCCTGGCCGACGGTGTCGGGCAGTGTGCGCAACCGTGTCGCCGACACCTGCACCCGTCCGAGGTCGCGGTCGTCGCGTGCCGAGACGGTGACCCGCTCGTCGATGCGGAAGCCCGCGCCGGTGACCACGTCGCAGAACTCGTCGGGGTCCCAGAGCGTGAACCTTCGGCCGGGCAGGTCGTCGTCGCTGCGGAACGAGCCGGAGCCGGTGAACACCTCGACGTCGAAACGACCGTCGACCTCGATGACCCGGTGCAACCCGGCCAGCACCAGCGGAAGATCGGCCGCCTCGACGTGTTGGAGGCATTTGCCGGCCCACACCCCGCCGAACGCGGCCCGGGCGAAAGGCAGTTCCTCGAGCAGGGTCCGGACGAGGAGCACCGAACGGTCGCTGTCGCGTGCCAGTCGCAGCATCGGCGCCGAGGCGTCCGCGCCGACCAGGGGGCGACCCAGATGCGGGAACCACAGCCCCGGCCCGCAACCCAGATCCAGCCGGCGGCCGGCGCCCGTCGCTGCCGCGAACGCCTCGGCGCGCGCGGGGTCACGGGGCCGGCGGTTCCTGGCGTAGGTCGCGGCCCCGCGGTCGTAGGCGGCCAGGGTGGCGGGGTCGGGCCCCGCGACGACCTCGGGTGCAGGCAGCGGCATCGTCAGCCGTTCAGAACAATCCGAGCTGCTCGGTCGCGGCGGCGATGTCACCCAGGGGTACCCAGATCCGACCGCCCCGGGGTCCCCGGGAGGCGACCTCGACGTCATCGATCGGGATCGAGCGGCGACGACCCCGCTTGTCACGCAGGCCCAGGGAACCGTCGGCCTCGAGCGCGACGGCCGTCCCCTCGACCCAGCGACCGCCCGCTCCCCGTCGGAATCGGACCGTCTGGTGCTCGTGCAGCCCGACGCGGGCCAGCGAGTCGACCGCCGCCTCGAAGGCTTGCCGGTCGGTTGGTGCCTTTTTGGAGACCCGTGCCACGCAGCCCCGCATCGTATCGGTCGCCGTCGCTTCTCGTGCGGTTCGGCCACGGGTCGGCGGACCCGACCCATGACGGATCCGAAGATGGTGTGTTAGAATCGCTTTCCGACTCGATTCCATTCGAAATCGCCCCGTCGGCGGACGCGGGGGTTTCGTGAAAGGCGGAAAGTGAACCTCGAGAAGTCGTCGGCCCTCCTGGCCGGCCTCGTCGCTCTGCTGTGCAACGCCGTCGTCGTGTCGGCGCCGGCGGTGTCGACCTCACCCCCGTCCACCGCGGCGATCACGAGCACCGGCGGGGACTACCGGTACATCCCGATCCCCGTGCCTTCGGGACGCGGCCACGCGCTCGGCGTGAGTGACGACCGCACCGTGGTCGGCTATTCCATCGAGCACGCGGCCATCGAGTTGCCCTTCGTCTACACCGAGACCTTCGGAGTGGTCACCCTGCCCATCGACACCGGCATGCGCCACGGCGTCGCCGAGGTGATCAGTCCGAACGGCCACTACGCCGCAGGGTGGGAGGAGACCCCGGCGGGCGACTGCTGGGTGGTGCGGTGGACACGGGGCGCCGGCCCGTCGTGGAGCGTCACCCAGCTCGTGCACCACGACGGCGACGATCCCGACCATGTCGGGTGCGGCGACGCCGCCACCGGGGTCGGCGACGACGGCACGGTGGCGATCACGACCGCCGAGACCTGGGGACCGGCCGGCCCCGTGTCGGGGCTGCTGTGGACCGACGCCGGCACCACGACCCTGACCGGACAGCCCCTCGCGATGGCCGCTGACGGCACGCTGGCGGGCTACGTGCCCACCGGCACCGGAACCCTGCCGTGGAACAGTGTGGTCGGAGCGGTCCCAGGCCCCGAAACCGCCGGGGTCGACCCGGCGGCACACGGCATCAGCCGTGACGGATCAATGATCGTCGATGCCAAGGACCCCGGCTCGGGGCTCCTCGGCTACCCGTCGCTGCGCCGTCCAGACGGAACCTACCTGCCGTTGACCGGCCTTCCGGCTGCGGCCGGTGGCCCCGGCGGCGTCGCCAAGTCGACCGCGGCGTGGGCCATCAGCGACTCCGGAGAGGCCGTCGGTGAGAGCTACGCAGGCTCCGTCGACGGGGTCGACGTCCAGCACGCCGTGCGCTGGAACGCCGACGGCTCGGTGACCGACCTCAACGACGTCACCTCCCACACGATTCTCGGTGAGACCCTGCTGTCGGCGCGTGCCGTCGACACCGACGGCGACATCGTGGGAGACGCGGTCGACAACACCACCGACGGCCACACCATCCCGATGCTGTTGGTGGCATCGCCGCCCATCGTCTTCGTCCCCGGCGTGGCCGGTTCGCATCTCGTCGACGCCGCCGGCGACGAAGCCTGGATCGATTGTCTCGGCGACCACACCGATCTCGGACTGCCACCGGACGGGTCCACCACGATCCACGCTGACGAGGTGTTGCAGTACGACACGTGCGCAGGCGTGTACGACAACCACGACACCGACGCCTACGGACCCTTCATCGATGCGCTCAAAGCACGTGGCATGCGCGAGTACGACGGGGCGAGGACCCCGTCACGCTGGACCACCGCGGGGTGCGACACGTCCCAGCGGTCGAACCATCCGAATCTGTTCCTCTTCCCGTACGACTGGCGCAGTTCAAATGCGGTGAGCGCGCGGAAGCTCGCCGACTTCATGGGCTGCGTACGCGAGTTCTACACCGGGCCCGTCGTGCTGGTCGCGCACAGCATGGGTGGCCTCGTCTCGCGGCGCTACGTCCTCGACCACCCCGAGGGCACCAGCCACGTCCGCGATCTCATCACCATCGGCACGCCATGGCTCGGCGCGCCCAAACTGCTCCGTGCCGAGGAAACCGGCGACTTCATTCCGAACCTCATGTTCAACAGCACGGTGCGCAGGATCATCCCGACCATGCCCGGGCCGGGCGAACTGCTCCCGAGCAAGGCCTACTACCAGGTGGCCGACACACCCCTCGCCGAGGACGGTTGGGACCTGAACGGAAACGCCACCTCGACGGAGCGCTACACCCATTCCCAGGTCGACGCACTCCTCGATGCGCAGTTCGCGAACCACACCGCGATCACCGACGGCGCCAACGCATTCCACGACTTCACCACACCCGAAGGATCACAGGACGACTGGCGCACCGACACCACCGGTGTGCGCTACACGGTCCTGTACGGCGTCCACCAGCAGACCGACACCCCCGGTCCGGTCACGGCGAAGAAGACCGTGAGCTGCCGGCCGGTCGTCGCCCTCGGAACCGTCACCTGCTCGGAGGAGCCGACCTTCGAGATCGAGCTCGTCGACGGTGACGGCACCGTGCCGGTCCAGAGCGCACTGCGCAAAGGGATGGGCGAGGACCTCAACAACGCCGACTCCCACGTCGAACGGCTCATCCCGGTGTACGGCAGCACCTACGGCGACGACACCACCGAACACACGGGCCTCACGCGCAACGAGATGGTCCAGAACACCGTCCTCGATACCGACCAGCGCGGGTACGCGGTGAAGCCTCCAGGTTCCGCGATGGAGGCGGTCCGCCACGCTGCGGGAACCACTGCGGAGTCCGAGTGGACGATCGACCTCCAGGGCATCGTCGGCACGAGCACGGTCACCGCACCCGACGGGTCCACCGACGCAGTCCGGGGCGGCTTCCGCCCGGCGCTGCCCGGCGTGAGCCACCACGTGGAAGGCACGAGTTCCGAACTCGACGTGCTGCCCGACGTCGGTGCCACCTACGAGGTGACCGCGACCGCCGGTACGTCGCCGCTCCAGATCGATGTGCGACGTGGCGGCGGGGCAGGAACGTCACAACGCAGCGTCTGGCGTGACCTCTCGGTGCCGGCCGGGCACGTCGCGACGCTCACGATCACCGACACCACCGTGTCGTTGTCGTACGACAGTGACGGCACCGGTGGCGTCGACACCGCCGTTCCCGCCACGTTCACACCCTCCGGGACGGAACTCGACGACCTCGACGCGCCGGTCATCAGCATGGGCGCCATCGTCGAAGGGGGCGCCCGACAGTACGCGTTGCGGGCACACGACCTGGCCGGTGGTGCTTCGAGTGGCGTGAAACAGATCTGGTGGTCGGTCGACGGCACCACCTTCCGGCGCTACGTCGGGCCGATCACCCTCGACCCCGCCACCGCGCACCTCACCGCGTTCGCGGAGGACTACGCGGGCAATCGCTCGGGTCTGCAGACCCTCGCCGTCGACGCGACGAGCTCCACCCCGCTCACGACCGCGACCCTCGACCGGGAACCCGGCCCGAACGGGTGGATCACCGAGGGACCGGTGACCGTGCACTTCCACGCCCAGGCCCCCGACGGCACCACGATCACGGCGCTGCACTACGGGATCGGCTACCCGAGCCAGGTCGTCGGTGGCGCCGACGCAACGCTCACCTTCGACGCCGCCCACTCCCTGCTCTTCTTCTACGCCGAGGACAGCTCCGGCGACATCGAACCCACCGATTTCCTCGCCGTCAAAGCCGACACCGAGGCGCCCACATCGACGATCTCGCTGCCGGCCGACGGCAGCTCGCGCACGTCGCTCGGGGCGATCCAGGGCCGGTCGGTCGATTCGTCGGCGAGTGGTTCGGGTGTCGCGTCCACGAAGGTGACGATCACCCGTGAATCCGACGGGCGGCACTGGAACGGCACCGGCTGGCAGGTCGGGGCCGTGCGTCTGGCCACCGGCCCCGGCGCACACCCGTGGGAGGGCGACTGGGAGCTGTCGAGCGGCCTGCCGGCCGTCGACGATCTCACCGCCGGCGCCTACACCGTGAGCGCCCAGGCGACCGACGCCGCTGGCAACGTCGGTGTTCCCGCAGTGTCGGTGGTCACCATCACCACCGATTCGGCGCTGCGGATGCTCGACGTCCCCGGCAGCAACCCGGTCTCGAGCGGCACCTATCTCGACACCGACGTGTGGGCCCACGCCATCGACGACTCCGGCCGCATCGCCGGGGGATCGATCAGCGCCGCGAACGTCGGAGGTGCGGTGAGGTGGGACCCCGACGGCAGCACGCACGTCCTCGCCGAAAGTGTCCACGTCCCACCGGCCGACGGGCGTGCCATCAACTCCTCGGGTACCGTCGCCGGCAGCGGCCCCTGGCAGTCGGAACTGTGGCGAACCGACGGCACCAGTGTGCTCCTACCGCCCGGTCCCACCGGGATCTACCCCAGCAGAGTACAGGCGAGCGCCATCAACGACGCTGGGGTGGCCGCCGCTGCGTGGGGCACCTGGAACGGGCTCTCGTTCCAGCCGCTGCCGACCGCCGACCTCGACCCCGGTCACTCCTTCGACGCCCGGGCGACCGGTATCGACGATCAGGACACCGTCGTGGGGTCGGTGGGCCACCACCGTTCCGACGGGTTCGAATACCCGACCGCCGTCATGGCCGACGCGACCGCCGTGACCCGGCTGTTCCCCCCGAGCGGCGACGATCCGCCGATGCCGTCCTCGGCCGAAGGCGTCGACGGCCCGGGTCGGATCGTCGGTTGGGCCAACTTCGACGGAACCGACAGCGAACCGTTCCTGCGCGGCACCGACGGCACCGTCACCCGCTACGACCTCGCCCAGGTGGGCCAGACATGCGGCACCGCCACCGCGGTGAACGTGCACGACGTGATCGTGGGCTACGGCGGCCGGTGCGGGTGGCTGCTCGACCTCGAGCGCGACCAGTCCGAAGCGTGGGTGATCCGTGGCGGCACGGTGCAGACCCTCGATTCGCTGTTGCCGGCCGACACCGGATGGAAGCTGGAGCAGGCGAACGACATCAACGACTCCGGCCAGATCGTGGGAGTCGGCACCATCAACGGCCACGTCCGCGGTTTCGAGCTCGACCTCGGTGCCCTGCCCGACCCGAACCACGCGCCGACGGCGATCCCGCTCGGCCTCACCACGCCGAAGGACACCGCGCTCGGGGTGACCCTTCAGGGCAGCGACCCCGACGGTGACGCGCTCACCTGGTCGGTGGTGACGCCGCCGGCGCACGGGACGCTCTCATCCATCAGCGGAGCCGGGCTCACCTACACGCCGACGGCCGGTTGGAGCGGGACCGACACGTTCGTGGTTCGCGCCTCGGATGGCAGGCTCCCGTCGAACGAGGCGGCCATGACCGTCGACGTCACGGACCCGCCACCGCCGGTCGTCGCGCTCATCCTGGGCCCGTCGGCCGTGGTCGAGGGGAGCTCGGCCGTGCTCGACGGCTCGGGCTCGTTCACGAACCCGGGCGGCGGGCCGCTGGGCTACCACTGGGACCTCGACGGTGACGGCACCTACGGTGACGCCTCCGGCGCGACGATCACGCTCACCTCGCTGCCGTTGGGGTCGTTCACGGTCGGTCTGGAGGTCACGGGCGCCGGCGGCAGCGACACGACCACCCACGAGGTGACCGTCGTCGCCGCCGCGCCGGTCGTCACCGGGCTGTCCGACACGTCCCTCTCGTTGGGAGAGACCTACGCCGCTGCCGGCACCGTCGCACAGGCGGGATCCGAGGCTGTCACCTCGGTCACGGTCGACTACGGCGACGGCACCGGCCCGCAGCCGCTCGATCCGTCCGCGGGCGGCTTCTCGTGGCCGCACCGCTACACGACGAGCGACGCCTTCGGGGTGACGGTCACCGCATGCAACTCGAGCGGCCTCTGCGGGTCCGACACGGCGACGGTCGTCGTCCAGGCCGGGCCCGCGCCGCCCGTCATCCTGCAGGTGACCGGGCTCGACTTCGCCGCGGTCGCGGGTTCACCGGCACACCCGTCGGTGGCGACCTTCACGCTCACCGGTGCCGACGTCACTTCGGCCACGGCAACCGTCGACTGGGGCGACGGGGTCTCGAGCGCCGGGACGATCGACGCCGGGTCGGGGACCCCGGTGGTGTCCGGAACCCACACCTACGCCGGACCCGGGAGCTACCCGGTGGTCGTCACCGTGGCCGTCGGCGCGGCGACGGCCGACACCACCGTGATCGCCACGGTCTCGACGGCGTCGACGACCACTTCGACGACTTCGACGACGACCTCGACCATGCCGGGTACGTCGACGACGACGTCGACACCGCCGGGTCCCACGACCCCGTCCACGTCGATCCCGCCG
>JBDZVK010000027.1:0-7319 GCA_040255725.1 Actinomycetota bacterium | reverse complement strand
CCGCCTGCCACGGCCATCTCCGGGCGGCCCACCTACACGGGGTGAGCTGCGGTGGTGCGGGACGACCCGACGCCGTGGTCAGACCGCCGTGATCGCCGCGGCCATCGTGGCGGCGACCACCGAGTTGCGGTCCGGGCCCCAGGGCAGGGGCATGAGGACCGGATGATCCACCCCCGCGTCGACGTAGGCGCGCACCGCGGTGGCCACCGTGTCGGCGTCGCCGAGCACGTCGATCCCGTCCACCATCTCGTCGGACACCGCGGCCAGGGCCGCGGCCCGGTCGCGGGCGGCGTGGGCTTCGCGCACCGCGGCGACGGCGTCGCCGTAGCCGGCGCGGGTGAAGTTCTCGGCATAGGAGTCGACCACCGCGTACGAGAACAGGTCCCTGCGCGCCTTGTCGACGGCGGCCTCCCGGTCGCACACGCCCGCGTGGACGTACGCGTACGCCGTGACGTCGTCGCGGCGCCGCCCCGCCCGGTCGGCGCCCGCGTGGACCTGCTCCAGCGACCAGCCCACGTGTGAGGCGGGCAGGTAGTTCAACAGCACACCGTCGGCGACCTCGCCGGCCAGGGAGAGCATCCTGGGGCCGAGCGCGCCGAGCACGATCTCGGGTCGACGCTCACCCAGGCGCACGCCGAGTCGGAAGCCCTTCACCCGGTAGAAGTCGCCGGCGAAGTCGACCTTCTCGCCGCTCAGGCACTCCCGGACCAGCGTCACGTACTCGCGCACCTGGGCGAGCGGCCGATCGCCGTAGGTGGCGCCGTGCCAGCGCGACGCCACGACCGGCGAGGAGACACCCACGCCGATCAGCACGCGGCGTTCCGGCTGGAGGGCCTGCAGGGTGGCGGCGCCCATCGCGAGCAACGGCGGGGTGCGCAACTGCAGAGCGAGCACTCCCGTGCCCAGGTCGAGTTCCGGCGCGGACTGGCCGACCGCGCCGAGCAGGCCGAACGCTTCGAGCCCCACGGTCTCGGCCGTCCAGAACGACGTGTAGCCCAGGTCACGCGCGGCCGCGGCCGCGTGCATCGTGGCGTCGGGCCCCAGCGTCATCAGACTGGCGGCGGTGACTCCCATCGTCGTCATGGCTCGTCTCCTCACATCTCGTCGGTTCCACGGCGCGGTGGCGACGAGATCGTACCGGGCGTCAGGTGGGGCGGATTCACGCCGCCGACCGGGTCGGCACCCGCATGCTCGAAGAACCCGACGGAGGTTGGTGCGGCCGGTAGAGTGAGCATCAGTGCCGGAAACCTCGGTACTCTCATCCGACAGACGGATGAGTCACTTGGTCGAAAGGCACACTTCCAGGAGTGGAAATGACTGACACCATCGCACCCGAAATGCTGAACGAAGCCGTGACACTGATCGACGAGGGCCTGGCACACGTCCAGCACCGGGAGCTGGTATCCGCCAACGAGGTCGCCGACCTACTCCTGGACGTCCGTCTGCTGCTCGCCGCCCCTCCGGCGACGACCGAGGACCTCGCCGACGCCGCACCCGAACCGGCCGGCGTCAACTGACCCCGGCGGCCTCGGGCGCGCCGGGCGCCCGTGGTCGAGGGTCAGCGATCCAGCAGCTCGCGGTACGCGTGGGCGATGCACTGGGCCAGCAGGTCGGGTGCCTCGACCGCGGCACGGTCGATGTGCAGACCCATGTCGAGTGATCCGTCGTAGCTGAGCATCGTCAGGTTGAACGCCGTTCCGGTGAGCGGACCGATCGGATGGTTCGCCTCGACACGCGCTCCTGAAAGGAACACCGGAAACGGCGCGCCCCGCACGTTCGAGGTCGTGAAGTCGACGGTGGCCACTTGCGCGCGAGCGAGCCGGACGAGCAGGCCCGCGGGCAGCAGATTGGCCGCACCGGCAAGGTCCTGGATGAAGGACACGCCGGGACTGGTGCGTGCCCCGCCGAGGATCTCGTGGATCCCGTCGAGCCGTACCGTCGGCTCCTGCGTCGTCGGGACGAGCACCCGGGACATGCCGAAGGCGTTCCCACCGGCGGAGCGGTCGTTGCGGGTGTTCACGGGCATCGCCATCCGCAACTCGTCGACCTCGGATCCGGTGAGACGATGGTAGGCGCCGGCCCCACCGGCTGCGCCGGCGACGAACACGTCGTTGACGGTCACGCCCCGTTCCTTGGCGAAGCGACGCACGTCGTCGAAGGGAACGCGCAGCAACCGGAGGGTGTGGTCGTCGCTACGCCGTGTCCACGTCGGGGACCGCCGGGTTCCCATGGCGCCGATCTCGGTTCCGAGGGCCCGAGCCAGCTCGAGCCCGTGTCGGGCGCCGTCGCGCAGTCGGGACGGCGCGCCGATGACCTCGCCGGTGGTGGCGATTCCGTGCCGGATCGATTCGAGCGTCCGCCCCAGGGTGTGGCCCAGCGCGTCACGCGACGCGCCGACCACAGAGGGGAGGGGCTCCGGCCGGGGGAGGGGAATCGGATCGGGGTCGGGTGGATCGCGTTCGAGGTCGATGAACTGCTCGGACATGCGGACCATGCCCACGCCATCCGCGATCGTGTGGTGGAACCGTTGCAACATCGCACCGGTTCCGTCGGCGAGCCCGTCGACGAGAAGGAACTCCCACAGGGGATGGTCCGGGTCCCACGGGCGCCGGCAGCAGGCCATCGCGGCGTCGACGAGACGGTCTGCGTCGCCGGGAGGGTCCAGATGCAGGACCCGCACGTGCCGTTCGACGTCGAAGTCCGGGTCGTCGACCCAGCGTGGCGGCGCCAGCCGCCCCGGGTCGGTGAAGATCCGCCGGCGAAGCTGCGGGATGAGGGCCGCGGCACGGGTCATGCGTGCCCGCATCCGAGCGAGGTCCGCCGGCTGATCGAGGAGCGTGATGTTCGCGAACCCCGAGGCGAGCTGCGGGTCGCGCTCCAAGGTCCACAGCAGCGACTCGAAATCCGACAGCCGATCGGCGTGCTGCACCGTTCGCTCGCTCACCAGGGGCACCCTAGTGGCGCGTGGGCCGGTCGCCCTTCGCCCGGCGGGGCGGTCTCAGTGCTCCAGCGAGGTGTGTTTGAACTCGTTGAGGTTCGCGTCGTGCTGGATCATCGAAAGGACCTGCTCGACCCGTTCGACCGCCAGTCGGCCGTCGCCGTCGGAGCGTTCCATGAAGCGGATGAACACGGCGCGGTCACCGATCATGAAGGTGGGCACGCCCCAGACCTCGAGGTCCTTCACCTGGGTGGTGTGCTCGTCCCGGACCACGGCGAGTGCGGAGCCGTCGTCGACACGGGGCCAGATGATGCCCGGGTCGATGCCGGCGCCGGTGAGCACCGTGTCGATGTGTGGTCGGTCGAGTTGCTCACCACGGATGTGGCGGAGGGCGAACAGGTCACGGTGCACCGCACGGAAGGCGTCGGGGTGGTCGTCGCGGACGACCACCGACACCTGCAGGGCCTCCAGGCCACTGTCGTCGGCCGGGCGGTCCCAGATCGGTACGCCACCGTCGGGTACGTGCACCTGACCGAGTGAGAACGGTTCGAAGCGGACGTCCCAATCGGCGCCGGCCTCGAGTCCGTCGAGTACCGTGTCGTGGACGATGGCGGTCCAGGGACAGCGGTAGTCGTAGTTGAGACGGAATGAAGTCATGACTCGCACAACAGCGTGGACCGCCGCGACATTCCGTGTGATGCGCCGTGTGACGAACCTCTCAGCTATGCATCGTTCGACGATTGACAGCGAGCGCGGCGTGACCGAGCGCCCAGCCCACCAGGGCACCGGCGACGACATCGCTGGGATGGTGCATGCGGGTGTGGACACGGCTGGTCGCCACGATCACCGCGAGGGGCGTGACGACGGGCCGCAGCCTTGGGTTCCCGTCGCAGACCACCACGGTCGCGAACGCCGCCGACGACGCATGGCCACTGGGAAAGCTGGTGGTGGCCGGCTCGCGGAGGCGACCCGCCATCTCGGGCCGACCTTCCGGTCGACTCCTGCGGAACAGGCGCTTGATCCCCTGGTTCACGATGAGGGACTCGAGCCCGAATGCGGCGACGAGGCGCAGTGCCCGGTGCGCGTCGTCGTCGGAGCGCAATGCCAGGGCGACCGCGAGGAAGTTCCAGATCAGGCTCCAGTCGCCCAGGTGGGACGCGATCTCGAAGATCCGGTCCGGTATCGGCCTTCCGCGCAGGGGATCGAACCAGGCGTCGACTGCAGCGTCGAAGGCGGCGACCCGGTCGCTCGCGTCGGTCGGCGCCGGCGCAATGCCCGCCTCGTCGCCCGCGGCGGATGGTGACCGTGCCTCATCGATGGCCGCGCTCGGCGGCATCGGCTGATTCACACCGTCACGATCTCGACCGGCGGCCTGAGCGACTCGCCGCCGAATGCCGGGCAGTGGGGTTTGAAGGCGCACCAGTCGCACAGCCGTGACGGCTTCGGACGGAAGTCGTCGTTGGCACAGGACCGTTCCACGGCTTGCCAGATCGCGTCCACCCTTCGGTTCATGCCGTCGAGTTCCCGGGCCGATGGTGTGGCCTCGACGACGGTGCGATCTCGTAGGAACAGCAGGCGTATCTTGTCGGGTCGTCGTCCGATGAGCTCGGTGCACATCGACGCATACAGCTTCACGCCGTCCATCCGGCGCTGTGCGAACCGTTCGGGTGGGGCTCGACCGGTCTTGTAGTCGGTGACGATCAGTTCGTCGTCGGGGCCCAGTTCGAGCCGGTCGATGACCCCGCGGAGCGCGTACCCGGACCGGGGTACTTCGAGCATGACTTCGATACCGATCGGCCGGATCGTGGTCGGGTCCTCCATCGCGAGGTAGTTGTCCAGCAGGGTCGCTGCGTCCGCGAAGAACGCCTCCTGACCCGGCTCGTCGAGTGCGAGACCGGTGAACTCCTCATCGTCGCGAATCGACTCGATTGCCTCGTCGAGGCAGACCCGTGCGGCCTTCTCGGTGCGGCCCGCGGGCTCCAGCGTGAAGAGCCGTTCCAGAGCCGCATGGACCAACGTGCCCTTGGTCGCGGCCTCCGAGGGGGGTTCGGTCAGCCGGTCGATCGCCGTGTAGCGGAACTTCAGCGCACACTGGGAGAACGTCGCCACCTTCGAAGGCGACAGTGTGCGGGGCGGGGTCATGGGCACCGCCCGAGCATATGCGGACCTGGTCAGTATTCCTTGGGGTTCTTGGCCCGATTGTGCTTCCCGCAGAGGAGTTGGAGGTTGTCGAGCGTGGTGGGTCCGTCGGGATGGAAGGGCCTGATGTGGTCGATCTGCAGCAGGTCGCCGGCGTGACAGCCCGGTTGTTGACACTCGTCGTGGCGTTCCTCGACCACGCGACGCTGCCGCCGGGTCGGAAACCGGCGCCTCGGGCTGGCGTCGATCGGGTAGCGCTCGGCATCGTGCATGAGCAGCGAAACGAGCGACGTCGGGAGCATTTTGGTGACCGCGTGATCCGAGAGCGGTGTTCCATCGGTGAGGGTGTTGCCGTCCTCTCGGACATGGACCACGACCTCGGTGTCGGTGCCACCACCGGAATCGCCTTCCCCCGCACAGATCGCCACCAGCGCGTCGGCCCGTTGCTGGCCCAGCGACGTGCCCGCGGGCACGCCGATGCGACGGGCGACAAGGGTGTCGACCACGCCGCACACGATCGCTGCGTCCTCAGGGGTGAGCCGGGCGTGGAAGTCGACCATGCCGTCGGCGGCCGTCCCCCAGCTCATCGACCTGGAGTTCCGCTGACGGCGCGCGATCTCCTCGGGGTCCTCGTTGCGCTGACACCAGGCGGCGATCGCCTTGCCGAGCCTGCCCGACGGCGTGACCCGCGCGATCTCGACCAGCTCGTCGGCGTTGGCCTCGTTCAACTGGCCCACCAGGATCCGCGCCTTGGTGTAGGACACGTCGCCCTCTGCCATGGCATCGTCGAGCACGGCGTGCTCGCGCATGGCCCGGGCGACCCGGACCTGCCGGTGGGCCGTGGCACGTTCGATGTCGCAGGCCGCAGCCAGCCAGGCTTCACAAGACAGCGCCCCCGCCGCGGCCCAGGCGCCCCGAGCGTCGAGTTCCCCGACCATGATCAGCAGTTCATAGGTGCCCATCGACAGCCGGCGGGCCAGGCCCACCAGTTCGGATTCGAGCTGATCCACGGGCATCGCCGAGACCAGCTCCCGTGCCCGCGGGCACGAATCGCCGGGCCGGTCGGGCCCGACCGATTCGGTCGGCCCGTCGTCCCGCTCCGGCCCGGCCGCAGACGTCGCAGCCTCCGAGTCGGGGTCTTCGGCGACCGACTTCTTCGCATCCATGTTCGCGTCCTCCTGAAAGATCGACGATCGGTTCCGGGACGAACGGCCCGGTCCAGGGGGAAGGACCATCATCATGGCGCGGGGGTGGGACAACGCGGACACCCCAGACCCGCGAAGCAACGCCGTCCCCGGCCGCGCCGGGGTGCTCAGGCGTGCAGGGCCGCCGCGAACTCGCCGACTTCTGCCGCCAGCCCGACCGGATCCTCCATCGGTCCGAAATGCGACAACTCGTCATGGGCCACCAGACGGCCGTGAGCTGCCGCCTCGGCCGCCGGGCCCGCGATGCCGGCCGGCGAGAAGCCCTCGATCACCCCGCGCACCACGGCAACGGGGCAGGTGACCGAACCGAGTCGTTCGTACGCCGTGCAGGTCGACGCCGTGGTGTAGATCCGCGCCTCGTTCTCGGGCTCACAGGCCAGCCGCACCGT
This sequence comes from Actinomycetota bacterium, assembly GCA_040255725.1. Classification (GTDB taxonomy): domain Bacteria; phylum Actinomycetota; class Acidimicrobiia; order Acidimicrobiales; family Iamiaceae; genus JAFDWI01. Next base: position 648 of record JBDZVK010000027.1, on the reverse strand, counting down.
GCCGTCCGCCTCGTCGACGAACCCGGCGGTCACGTAAGCGGCCAACGCTTCGGGGGTGAAGCCGTTCATCGGCGGCTTCGATCCGTAGGTCGCATAGGCCTCGTCCCGGGACCGAAACGTCGGTCGCCGTCGTCGCGCCCCCGCCGAGAGAGGGTTGTCGACCGACCCGACGGTCGACCGCATCTCGGGCGGGAAGACGATCGGCTCGAACACCCACAGACCGGCGAACGTGCCCGGCCGGCGCAACTCGGCCAGCAACAGCGCCGCGCCGCCCATCGAATGCCCGATGCCCACCGGTGCGACGCCGTCGCCGTGCCACCCCAGCGCGTCGACCGTGGCGAGCACGTCGTCGGCGAACCGGTCCCAGTCGAGGTCGGCGTCACGGTGCACCGCAGAGCCGCCGTGGGCTCGGAAATCCGGGGCCACTACGCGGCAGCCCACCAGGGACCGGGCCAGCGGCGCCCACGCCAACCCGTTGAAGCCGGTGGCATGCGCGGCGAGCACCGGCGCGCCCGAACCACCGAAGTCGTGCACCGCCAGGGTGACCCCGTCGGTGCTCGGCACCGGGAAGCTCGGTGGAAGGTCGACGACGGGCATCGGATCACGCACCGTCCCATCGTTGCCCGCTGATCCGGGCCGCAGCGAACC
>JBDZVK010000318.1:0-3008 GCA_040255725.1 Actinomycetota bacterium | reverse complement strand
CCGAGCATCTTGGTGAGCAGGGTGACGTTCGCCACTTCGTCGTCGACCACCAGCAGTCTCGAATGCGGAAACGTTCCGGAGTTCACCGCTCTCCCTCAGGAGCCTCGGCGATGCACACCGTCGGTGATCCGCCGAACCGTGGCGAATCGCGCGTCACGCGGCACGGTGGGAATGGCGCCGCATCCAGTCGTCGACCTTGGAAGTTCACGATCTACCTTCGGTCCCGACCGACCAAAACTGAGGTCGTGACCACAAGACGCGACCTGCGCGGGCCCGACCCGAAGAGGCACGTGTCACGAGACGACCTGGTCGGGCTGCGGCGCTTCGGCGCCGCCCGCACACGGAGCACCGCACGATAGGTCGGACGGCCCCAATCCGGTGTCGTCGCTCAAGTCGCAAAAGCTTCCGACCGACGACTGAACCCAGACGAACCAAGACGACGAGGGCAGGCCGCGGGCGCGTGGCACCGGGAGGTAGGACCGCGTTCGGACTGACCGAGCGTCGAAAGTGCTGGATCGAGATTTACCGTGACAGGTTGGAGCAGACAACTTCCCGCCGTTCCAGTGGTCGGCATCGTGAGCATCGACCAGAGCGGGACCGTGCGATCGTTCAGCAGGGGCGCCGAGCACCTGTTGGGTCGAGCGGCCGAGGACGTCGTCGGCCACAGCGTGACCGCCCTGTTGCCGCAGGACTCACATGAGTCGTTCGCGCAGTACCTGAAGATGGCGAGAGAATCCGGCGAAGCCGAGATCATCGGGAGCGGTCGTCACCTCGAAGGAGTGCGACCGGACGGGGCGCGGTACTCGGTGGAACTGCGTGTCGACAGCATGACCATCGTCGACGGTGAGACGATCTTCGCCGGCGTGCTCATCGACCAGGGCGAAAGCGGTGCTTCCCGCTACTGGCTGGACGAATTCTTCGACCTCACCCTCGACCTCCTCGCCGTCGCCACGTTCGACGGAACCTTCATCAGGCTGAATCCTGCATGGCACGCGACGCTCGGCTACCCCCTCGCGGAGTTGATGGCGCAGCCGTATCTGAGCTTCGTCCACCCCGAAGACCAGGCGTCCACGAGAGCCGTGATGAGCGAGCTCACCCGCGGCGAACCACTCACTCATTTCGAGAACCGGTACCGGGCGGCGGACGGCTCGTACCGGATGCTCGAATGGACGGCCAAACCGCTTCTCGACCGTGGCATCGTCATGGCCGCCGCCCACGACGTGACGCGGCGCCACAACGTCGAGGTCCAGCTCCGTGCAACCCGCGACCGGGCCGATGAGGCGAGCCATTACAAGAGCGAATTCCTTTCGCGTATGAGCCATGAGCTTCGCACCCCGCTCAACTCGATCATCGGCTTCTCCCAGCTCCTCCAGATGGACGACCTGACCGAAGAACAGGTCGAGAACCTGGACGCGATCCAACGCTCGAGTCGCCACCTTCTCAACATGATCAACGAGGTGCTCGACCTCGCGAAGATCGAGGCGGGCAAGCTCCGCCTCTCACTGGAACCGGTCGAGGTCGCCGCCGAGATCGACGCCGCTCTCGACCTGATCGGTCCGCAGGCGGCGGAGCGCGGCCTCTCGGTGGAGATGTCGGCCGAACACGACGGCGTGTGTGTGCTCGCGGACCGCCAACGCCTTCTGCAGATCCTCTTGAACCTGTTCTCCAACGCCGTCAAGTACAACCGTGCGAACGGTTCGATTTCTGTCGACGTGCAGGCATCCGGCGGCACCGTGACCATCGCGGTGACCGACACGGGAGACGGGATCGACCAGTCGAAGCTGGCCGCGTTGTTCCGGCCGTTCGAACGGCTCGGGGCCGAAGCCACCGCCGTCGAGGGAACCGGCGTCGGCCTGGCGCTCTCGAAGACGCTCAGCCGTGAGATGAACGGCACGCTGACGGTGTTTTCGACCCCCGGGACCGGGTCGACCTTCTGCTTGGAGCTCCCCCAGGCACGAAAACCCCCGATGGATCTCGAGCCGCAACCCGACCGCGTCGCCGTGCCCGACGATGCGGCAGACGCGGTACGTCCGATCACGGTTCTCTACATCGAAGACAACATCACGAACTCCCAACTCATCGATCGTGCCCTGCAGACCCAGAAGAACGTCGATCTGGCCATCGCCGTACAGGGAAGTCTCGGTCTCGACCTCGTGAACCGTCTGCATCCCGACCTGGTGCTCCTCGACCTCCACCTGCCGGACATGACCGGGGAGGACGTACTGCGGTCGATCCGCGCCACACCCGAGGTGGCGGACACGACCGTGGTCATCTGCTCGGCGGACGCCTCCCGAGGTCGGCCGAGAAAGCTCATCGAGGCCGGCGCGAACGGCTATCTGACCAAACCCATCGAGCTTGCCGACCTGTTCGAGATCGTGCGGCGCGTGCGCCGCCGCGAACCTCTCGACCAGCTGCCGTCCGAAGCGACCTGAACGGCACGAACCATCGCCATGGTCCCGTCGACCCGGTGACCGATCGGCGTGGTCGGCACGGGTGGCGTGCTGACCGGGGAGCCTGAACGTTCGCCCCACGAACGACCCTCGACGCCTACCCCGCTCGGGCCTTCGACCTGGTGACGGCCTCGTACGCGTCGATCCCCCGCACTTCCGACCATCGAGCCGTCGCGGCCATGCTCGATGCGGTCGCTCCCGGAGGAACCCTCGTGATGGTGAGCCACGTCCTCGCGGCGCGGCGCGAACCGGTCGACGTGCACGCGGGCAGTTGCGCCTTCGACGTGGACGCCTGCGAACGGGTCAGCGACTACGTGGAAGCCGTGACGGCATCGGATGACTGGGTCGTCGAGGTCGACGAGACGCGACCGCGCCCTCCCGGCGCGGCGTCGGCCCACCATGTCGACGACGTGGTGCTGCGCGCCCGGCGCATCCGCTGACCCCGACCGGGCCGGGTGACGACCCCGACCCCGACCCGCAGGCCACGCTGCCGCTCATGCCGCCGGGCAGTTGTCCGGCGCGGGTTTCCCGGCGAGACGGTCCGCGATCCACGACGAG
>JBDZVK010000317.1:0-3015 GCA_040255725.1 Actinomycetota bacterium | reverse complement strand
GCACCCTGCCCGCGGGCACGAACCCCCGGTACCGATCGTGCCCGCGGGCAGCGATCCGAGGTTCCGGTGCTGCCCGCGGGCACGATCGAGGTCCTTTCCCATCCGGCCGAGCTCAGTCGTCGAGGGAGATGGGCTCCTCGTCGGCCTCGGTCATGACGTCGTCGGGGTCGACGTCGCCCAGACCGACCGCCTGGCGGATCTTCTCGGACACCTCGACCATGATCTCGGGGTTCTCCGCGAGGAACTGCTTCGCGTTCTCCCGACCCTGGCCGAGCTGCTCGCCCTCGTAGGTGTACCAGGCACCCGACTTGCGGATGATGTCCTCGTCGACCCCGATGTCGAGCACCGAACCCTCACGGCTGATCCCGCGGCCGTACATGATGTCGAACTCGGCCTGGCGGAACGGCGGGGCGACCTTGTTCTTGACGATCTTGGCCCGGGTCCGGTTGCCCACGACCTCGGCGCCGTCCTTGATCGCCTCGATCCGGCGGATGTCGATCCGCACCGACGAGTAGAACTTCAGCGCCCGGCCCCCCGGCGTGGTCTCGGGCGACCCGAACATCACGCCGATCTTCTCGCGGAGCTGGTTGATGAAGATGCAGACCGTGTTCGACTTGTTGAGGTTCGCAGTCAGCTTGCGCAGCGCCTGCGACATCAGCCGGGCCTGCAGGCCGACGTGGGTGTCACCCATCTCACCCTCGATCTCGGCCCGGGGCGTGAGCGCCGCGACCGAGTCGATCACGATCACGTCGATCGCGTTCGAGCGGATCAGCATGTCGGTGATCTCGAGCGCCTGCTCACCGGTGTCGGGCTGGGAGATCAGCAACTCGTCGATGTCGACGCCGATGTTGGCGGCATAGACCGGGTCCATGGCGTGCTCGGCGTCGACGTACGCGCAGATCCCGCCGGTCCGCTGCGCCTCGGCGACCACGTGCATGGCCAGCGTCGACTTGCCTGACGCCTCGGGGCCGTAGATCTCCACGACCCGGCCACGGGGCAGCCCGCCGACCCCCAGGGCGAGGTCGAGGGCCAGTGCGCCGGTGGCGATGGACTCGACCTGCATCGAACCCTTCTCCCCCATCTTCATGACCGAGCCGGCACCGAACTGCTTGTCGATCTGGCTGAGGGCGATGTCCAGAGCTTTTTCCCGCTCCACGGGGCGTCCTTCCTTCATGGTGTTTCTCCCTTGTCGGGTCGGGGTCGACCGCTGTGGGGTCGACCGGATGTCTGTCGGGCTGCACGGTGGAGCAGCGATCGGATGAGATGCACCCTAGGAAGGGGGTGTGACACTCTCGCCGAACCCCTCCGATCGGACCGTGGCAGTAGCCCCGGATCGCTCGTCGGTGCTCGGTGAATACCACCAGTGTAATTCCGAACACCCGTTCGTTCAAGCACCCGAACCGGAAAAGCGCCCGAACCGCCCACCGACGGCCCGGTCGTCGAGTCGGGTCTCAGTCGTCGTCGACGTGCAACACGACCCGGCGGAGCACGTCGAGCGCGCTGATGGTGCCGTACGCGCGGATCCGGGCACGGTCCCCGAACAGTGTCAGACGCTTCGCCTGCGCCTCCCCCGCGACGTCCCAACCCACATAGGCGGTGCCCACCGGTTCGCCCTCCTGGGATGCCGGCCCCGCGACGCCGGTGATCGCCAATCCGACGTCCGCGTCGAGCAGCCGGCGCACACCGGAGGCCATCGCCATCGCCGTGTCCGCGCTGATCACCGGGCCCTCTGGCACGCCCAGCACCTCGTGTTTCACGGCGGTCGCATACGACACGACCCCGCCCCGCAACACGTCGGACGACCCGGGCACGTCGGTCAACCGGGCCGTGATCATGCCACCGGTCATCGACTCGGCCACCGCCAGCGACTGCTCGCGGGCCCGCAGCAGATCGAGCACGACCGATTCCATCGTGGCGTCGTCCTCGCCGAACACCGTCCATCCCAACTCGGCCCGCAACTCGTTCGCGACCGCGTCGACGGCACGCCGGGCGGCACCGATGTCGTCGGCCTTGGCGGTGACGCGCACCTTGATCCCCTCCACGCCACTCGCCAGGAACGCGATGGTCGCCGCTCCGGATTCCTCCAACTCGGCGATAGGTCCGGCGAGACGCTCGGCCAACCCCGATTCGGAATCGCCCCAGGTGCGCAGCGTGCGTGACACGATCGCGACCGACCCGCCCTGTCGGGCCCGCAGGTCGGGCAGCACCGCCCGGTCGAGCATCTCCTCCATCTCGTGGGGGACGCCGGGAACCGCGTACACGACCTTGGTCACCGGTGACCCGTCGGCACCGACGGCGGAGATCGGACAGATCAGCCCCGGCGCGGTGCCGCGGGTCTGGGGAATCACGACCGCACCTTCGGGCACGTCGGCCTGGAGCAGGTTGTTCGCCGGCATCGTGCGCCCCCGGGAGGCGAACATCGCGGAGATCACGTCGACGAGCGCGTCGTCACGCACCAGCTCGACACCCATCACCTTGGCCAGCACCGACCGGGTGATGTCGTCGTGGGTCGGCCCCAACCCGCCGCACACGATGACCGCGTCGGAACGTTCCAGCGCCCGTTGCACCGCCGCGGTCGCCCGCTCGAGGTTGTCGCCGACCTTGACCTGGAAGTACGAGTCGATGCCCGAAGCCGCGAGCCGCTCCCCGATCACCGCGGAGTTCGTGTCGACCACCTGCCCGAGCAGCAATTCGGTACCCACCGCGACGACTTCACAGCGCATAGGCCGGATAGTACGCCGCACGGCAACCGAATCAGTCGGCGCGCCTGATCCCGGTCAGATGACGAGGCACACATTCACCCAATCTCAGCGACGGTCCACGGGTCTGACCTTCTCGCCGGCGCGGTGGTGCGTACGGGCATGCTCGGACTGGCTCCGGCAACAGCTGAAAGGCCAACAACACGAACTCGACTGCCCGGCCGCTGCCTCCTGGCAGTCATGTCCGGCTGTAGTGCCACGCATGGTGTGGTGGTCGGACTCATTCGGGTACTTGTTCGCACCTACCCCTGTCATG
>JBDZVK010000316.1:0-3022 GCA_040255725.1 Actinomycetota bacterium | reverse complement strand
TGGGAACGAGCACGAGGTTGCCCGCCCGCAGCGCCGCCGCGACCTCGTCGGGAACGGCGGGCACCATGCCGAGTCGTCGAAGGAACCCACCCACCGGATCGAACCCGACACCGCCCACGGGCCGGACGATGCGGCCGGTGTCGCGTAGCACCGCCGAGGCGACGACCGCCGGTTCGGAAAATCCCAGCCGCCGGTTCGCCACCAGCAGTGCGGGGCCGCCTGCGGGGAGCTGCTCGATACCGGTCACCGTCGTCGCCCAGCGCACCGACGCCACGCTGCCGGCCAAACGGGTCACGTCTTCGTCGAGCCCCCACGCGTCGAGGCGGTAGGCGCCGGAGAGCCGTCGGCGGAGCACACCCACCAGGCCGTCGTCGGCCTGGTGGTCGGCGTCGTCGGAGACCACGACCAGACGGGCCGCAGCAGCGCTCATGCGGCGTACCCGGCGACGACGTCGAGGAACTCCACGCCGGTCTGCTCGTGGATCTCGGTGACGATGTCACGGGTGGACCTCGTCGGCGCGACGGCGAGCACCCGACCGCAGCGGCCACCGTCCGCGGTGCGTCCCCGCACGATCATCTCGCACACGTGGTCGGGCAACGGCGCACCGGCGAACTCGGCGAGCCGCCCGGCGATGGTCCAGCCCGGACCCAGCACCGGCACCGGCACCCGACCACCGATCCGTGCCGCCTGGAAGGCACTCACCACCCCCGGCGCCACCACGTTCACCGGGCCGTCGAACTTCACGTCGAGCGCCGCCACGGTCACGTCGGCGGCATCGGCGGCGTGCACGAGCGAGAACGTCTGCTCGGCCAGCGCCGCAACCGGCACCGCCTGCAACTTGAGCAGGCGGGACAGCGGGCTGGGCGCGTGGTAACCGGCGACCGGCGCGAAGCGCAGCGCCGTCACCGTGACGCGGCGGCGACGCGACCGGGTGAACGCGTCGATCTGCTTTTCGGTGGTCAGCAGACGCCGACCGAACTGGGAGGTCGGATCCGGCGCCACGCTCTCGTCGGGGCAGACCGGCCCGCCACGACGGCGTCCGTAGACCTCGATCCCCGAACGCACCACGATGCGACGCAACGACGGCGCGTCCGCGAGCGCCGCCACCAACGATTCGGTGGCCCTCCTACTCGCCGAGTCGGCCTTCGACGGCTCGAGCCGGGCGTGGGGCTCGAACTGACCCAGGTGCAACACGACCGTCGGGTCGAGCGCACGCACGACCTCGTCGAGCGTGTCGGTGTCGCCGGGTCGGATCCAGTGGAACGTCGCGCGGTGCAGGCGCCGCCTGGGCGGGTCCAGGTCGACCCCCACCACGGTGTCGACGTCGGCACGGGCTTCGACGCGGCGCGCGACCAGCGTGCCGAGCTGTCCCCCCATGCCTGTGATCAGCACCCGCATGTGAATCATTGCTAGCCGATTCTGCGAGTCGAACCGTAACTTTCGCGACCCGTCGGCGCACGAAATTCGGCGCGAAAAGGTCGGATGTCGACCCTGTCCCTCCGCATTTCGGGGAGCGGCCGGCGACTGTCGGCTCAGGCGGGTGCCAGGGGTTCGCCGGTTTCGAGCAGGGTCTTCAGACCCGACAGGTACAACGGCCAGCCGCTGCGCACCAGCGTCGCCGCCGTGCTGCCCACCTCGAAGTCGTCGTGGGTGACGGTGAGCTTCACCGAGTCCCCCGCGACCTCCAGATCGAAGGTGACCCGTGAGCGGTGCTCCGCGGCGAGCTTCGCCAGCACCTCGGGGTCCATCGGACTCCGGGCACAGAACTCGGGCGTGAAGGTGTGCCAGTTGTACGACAACCGCCGTGGCGGGTCGGCCTCGAGGACCCGCTGGTCGGGGTCGTCGATGCGGACACCGTTGACGACCCAGGTGAGCGGCGAACCGGTCTGCCAGTCGGTCTCGAAGGTGGTGTTCCACCAACGCCCGGTGAACTCGGGGTCGGTCAGCGCCTGCCAGAGCCGCTCCGGCGTGGTCCGGACATAGGTGACGTAGACGAAGCTGGGGCGTTCCATGGGCCCGTCCTCCAGGGTTCGCTTGAGATCGGCGAGCGCTGCCACCCGGGGGCGGTCGAAGGCCCGGATCCAACGTTCGGCGATGTCGTTGATGGGAACGACGTTGAGGTAGTGGAGTTTCTCACGTCCCCGCCACACCGTGCTGATGAGGCCGGCGTCTTCGAGGATGCCCAGGTGCTTGCTCACCGACTGGCGGGCCATCGACACCTCGCTCAGCAGCTCGGTGAGGGTCTGGCCGTCGTGTTCGCGGAGCCGGTCGAGCAGGTGGCGCCGGGTCGGGTCGGCGAGGGCCTTGAAGACGTCGACCATGGCGCGACGACCCTAGAGGATGCGCCGACAGGCGGATCCGACCCAGCAACATGGCGATCGCTCTTCAAGCGGAGCTCGGGAAGCGTCGTCGTGAGCCGGAACGGGCGAGACCTGTCCGCTCACCCTCTCAGCGGACACCCGGGCCGGGCCGTGCGGGCGCGCACGGCCCGGACGACGGGACTCGTCAGAACTTGGTGTCGCCGGGGAACGGGGTCCCGGCACCGGTCTCGACGAGCTGTTTGAGGCTGAGCAGGAAGTACGCCCAGCGAGCACTGCAGTGCGCCATGAACTCGGACTCCTCACGCCAGTCGTCGTGGGCGAAGAGCACCGCCGTGCCTCCGTCGCGGGGGGCGAGGGTGAACTCGACAGTGGTGCCGACCCAGTCGGGGGCACCGCCGGTGCAGCGCCAGGCGACGTGCTCGTCGGGCGCCAGATCGGTGATGGTCATGACGGCGGCGGGCTCGGGGCTGCCGAAGCGGAACTCGAGCGTGCCGCCGACCTCGGTACTGCCCTGCACCCCGCCTCGACTCCACCAGTCCGAAACTCCTTCGGGGGTGGCGATGGCCTGGTAGATGGGGGCGGGCGGGGCATCGATGACGACGCGGTGTCGGATGTCGGGCATGGTCCGGTCCTTTCTCGAAGAATCATGCAGCCTTTCGGCTGCCTTTCATTCAAGCAGCCGATCGGTTGCCTGTCAACCC
>JBDZVK010000026.1:0-16593 GCA_040255725.1 Actinomycetota bacterium | reverse complement strand
GAGTACGACGAACGGCCCTGGGGCAGCTACACCGTGCTCGAGGACGCGACCCCCGAGGGCTTCAAGGTCAAGCGCCTGACCGTGACGCCGGGATCACGTCTGAGCTACCAGCGGCACGCCCGCCGGGCCGAACACTGGTTCGTCGTCGCCGGCACCGCGACCGTGACGATCGACGACGTCGTGTCCGAGGTACCCACCGGCGCGGCCGTCGACGTCCCGCTCGGCGCGGCGCACCGGATCGAGAACCGCGGTGACGTGCCGATGATCTTCGTCGAGGTCCAACAGGGCGACTACCTCGGCGAGGACGACATCGAACGCCTGGCCGACGACTACGGCCGGGTGCCCTGAGCCGCTCCCCCGCCCAGCGGATGCCACAGGGGCTTCCGTGAGCACCGCAGCACGCCCGGTGACGCGCTGACGGCGTCCCGGAGCGGCACGGCGGCCAAATCACAAGGCGTGGCGAGCGGCACGGTCCACGATAAGCTTGCCCGACCGACCTGGGCAGACTGGATCGTGCATGCCGACGCCGAACGCCACCAGTGAAATTCCACCGCGCGGCCCAGCGCACGGCCACGCCCCGGTGTCCCGTCGGCACGAATTCGCCCGCGCCGCCGCGGCGGTCGTCGCCTGTCTGACCCTTCTGCTGGCGGCGTGCAGTTCGAAGTCGTCGACCGACGGGGCGACACCGGTCACGAACGCGTCGACGACGACCACGTTGCCGCCGGCGACCGTGTCCTCGACGGTCGCCGACGGGGCGACCGACGTGCCGGTGACCACGCCGATCGGCATCACCGTCGACCACGGCACCTTCACATCGGTCTCACTCACCAAGGGTCCGGGGGCGACGTTCGCGCCCGATCCGCCCAAGGGGGTCACCAACGCGGCGCGCACCGGATGGTTGAGCCCGTCGAACTTCGCTCCGAACACCCCCTACCGGATCGACGCGAAGGTCTCGGGGGTCGACGGCAGGACCACCGACCACACGTGGGCCTTCACCACCGGGGCGCCCACCACCGAACTGCACACCTCGCTGAACGTGGGCGACGGCTCGGTCTACGGGGTGGGGATGCCGATCATCGTGACGCTGAACGCCGCACCCTCTCAGGACCTGCGCAAAACCGTCACCGACCGGTTGAAGGTGACCAGCAACCCTCCGGTGGAAGGCGGCTGGCGCTGGTTCTCCGACACCGAAGTGCACTGGCGGCCCGCGCAGTACTGGCCCGCCCACACCAAGGTGCACCTCGACGTCGACTTCGCAGGTCTCGACCTGGGCGGCGGCGTATGGGGCGTCGACGGCCGCACCGTCGACTTCTCCATCGGTGACGCGCACATCTCGACGGTCGACGCGGCGACCCACACGATGTCGGTCCAGGTCAACGGTCAGGTCGTGAACACCTTCCCGATCTCGACCGGCCGTCCCGGCCCGACCACCGAGACCCGCAGCGGCATCCACGTGGTGAACGAGAAGGCGCCGATGGTGATCATGGATTCGTCCACGATCGGCATCCCGGTGAATTCGCCCGAGGGCTACCGGATCGAGGCCGAGTGGTCGGTGCGGATCTCCAACAGCGGCGAGTTCGTGCACTCGGCACCCTGGTCGGTCGACTCCCAGGGCCACGCGAACGTCTCCCACGGCTGCGTCAACGCGTCGCCGACCAACGCGAAGTGGTTCTACGACCTGACCCAGACCGGCGACGTGGTGCAGGTGATCAACACGCCTCGCCAACTCGAACCCTGGAACGGCTACGGCGACTGGCAGGTCCCCTGGGACCAGTGGGTGAACTGACCGAACGCGCGCCTGCCCGACGCCCGCGGACGAGACGGTGGTCAGCCCCGGCGGAACCAGGCGATGATCCGCGCCCAGAGGCCGGTGCGCGCCGGGACGGGGTCCGCGTCACTTTCCGATCCGACCGGTGCGCTCGTCACCGCCGCCGCGGGCGACGCGGCCGGCGACGAGGCGTCTGCGGCTCGATGCTGCGCGGCGAACTGCTCTGCGGCTTCGTTCACCGCGGCGAGATGGGCGGTATCGGGCCGGATCATCTCACCGGTCGGGTCGACACGGCGCGTGGTGCCATCGGCGCCGATCCGCTCGATGACCGGCAGTTCGCCGGTCTCGATCCGCTCGAGGCGGCCCTTCACCTCGTTGAGCACCCGGGCCGAGCCCTCGGTCGTCACCTTGCCGCGAGCCGATCCGTCGGCGGTCGTCCCGGTCGCCGACGGATCGGCGTCGGCCACCCCGGACGACGGCTGGTGCGGCACGTCACGATCCGATGATGTCGTCTTCTCAACCATCCCCGTACCTGCCTCTGAGTCGCCGACGCAGCGTAGCGCGCGCCGCACGATCGGTGCGGTCTCGCCGTCGCCTCCCCGTGCCCGCCTCCGGTACGGTGTGCAGCCGATGATCACCGTGCTCGCCGGGGGGGTCGGCGCCGCCCGCCTGCTGTCGGCACTCGTCGGGGTCCACCCGGCCGACGACATCACCGCGATCGTCAACGTCGGCGACGACCTCGAACTGCACGGTCTGCACATCAGCCCCGACCTCGACACCGTCACCTACACCCTCGCCGGCGCCATCGACCCCGAACGCGGCTGGGGACTCGCCGGTGAGACCTGGCAGGCCATGGCCACCCTCGGCCGCCTCGGCGGTGAAGCGTGGTTCAACCTGGGCGACCGCGACCTCGGCACCCACCTGTACCGCACGGCCCGGCTCGACGCCGGCGCGCGGCTCGGCGAGGTCACCGCCGAGATCGCCCGCGGCTTCGGGGTCGACGTGCGCATCGTCCCCGTCACCGACGATCGTCTGCGCACCCGGGTCACCGTGACCGACCCGGGCGACGCCGACGCGCACGAGGTCGACTTCCAGCGCTACTTCGTCGAACGCGCCCACTCGGTGCCGGTGACCGCGGTGCGCTTCGACGGTGCCGAGACCTCGACACCGGCACCCGGCGTGCTCGACGCGATCGCGACCGCGGAACGGGTCGTGATCGCACCGTCGAACCCGATCGTCTCGATCGACCCCGTCCTCGCCGTGCCCGGCGTCCGCGACGCGGTCACCGCCCGACGCGACGACGTCGTGGCCGTGTCGCCGATCGTCGCCGGCGCCGCCCTGAAAGGGCCCGCGGACCGGATGCTCACCGAACTGGGTTTCGAGGCCTCGGTGGTGGGGATCGCCCGCTACTACACCGACCTGGCGGCGACACTCGTGATCGACCGCGCCGACGCGGAATCGGCCGCCGCGGTCGAGGCCACCGGCATGGCGTGCGTCGTCACCGACACGATCATGGCCGAACCCGGCGTCGCCCCGTCGCTGGCCCGTGCGGTCATCGCCGGCAGGGCACCGTGACCGCGGCGCGCCTCGAGATCCTGGGCATCGAAGGGATCGGCGAGATCACCCCCGGCGACGACCTGGCACGCGTCATCACCGGGGCCACCGACGCCGAGACGCGCCTGCGCGACGGCGACGTCGTGGTGGTCACGCAGAAGGTCGTCTCCAAGGCCGAGGGTCGACTGGTACGCACCGACCCGGATGACCCGACGGGGCGACGCGTCGTCGAATCCGAGTCGGTACGGGTCCTGCGTCGCCGCGGCGAACTCGTGATCAGCCAGACACGGCACGGTTTCATCTGCGCGAACGCCGGGGTCGATCTGTCGAACGTCGACGAGGGTTGGGCCGCCCTGCTGCCGGTCGACCCGGACCGGTCCGCACGACGGATCCGCGACGGCCTGCGCCACCACGCCGGTGTCGAGGTCGCGGTGATCGTCTCGGACACGTTCGGTCGGGTGTGGCGCCGCGGCGTGACCGACGTGGCCATCGGCTGTGCGGGCATCGGAGCGATCCTCGACCTGCGCGGCACCGCCGATGCGACCGGCCGCGAACTCGCGGTCACCGAGGTCGCGGTCGTCGACGAGATCGCCGGCGCCGCGGAGCTCGTGATGGGCAAGGCCACGGCCGTTCCCGTGGCGGTCGTCCGCGGCGTCGACGCCACCTGGCTGCGGCGCGGCGAGGTACGTACCGAGATCGTGCGGACCGCGGCGGAGGATCTGTTCCGCTGACCGGTCGCCGCGGGCGACGACCGGCGACCGCCGGTGTCAGCGCATCTTCGCGAAACGCCGCGCGGCCAACGCACCGAACACCACGGTGATACCGGCACACCACACCAGGGTGAGCACGATCCAGTAGCCGGTCGAGTGCCCGATCCCGACCCGCTCGGCGCCGCCCTGCATCAGACACCGCACGGCGTTGATCAGGACGCTCACCGGCTGGTTCGCGGCGAAGGGCTGCAACCAGCCGGGCATCGAGGCGACCGGCACGTTCGCGGAAGAGACGAACGAGAACGGGATCACCAGCATCGACAGCCCCTGCGCGGCCTGGGCGTTTCCGCCGACGAGCCCGATCAGGATGAACACCCACGCGAACGCGAACCCCGCCACGACGATCAGCCCGAAACCGGCGAGCACGTCGAGCACCGGCGCATGCACTCTGAACCCGATCGCGAAGCTCAACAGGCCGGTCACCAACAGCCCCCAGGCGGTCAGCGCGGTGTCGGCGAAGGCACGGCCCACCACCACCGCGACGCGGGGAATGGGCAGCGACCGCAGCCGGTCGTGGACGCCGGTCGCCGCATCTTCGGCCACGCCGGAAGCCGCCGACATACCCGTCCACAACACGATCGTCGCCAGGAATCCGGGGACGAGGAAGTCGACGTAGGTCAAGGCGCCACCGGTCGAGATCGCGCCACCGAACACGTAGCGGAACATGATGAGGAACATTGCCCCCTGCACCGTTCCCATCACGAGGACCTGGGGCGTGCGGAAGAACTGCAGCACCGTGCGGCGCGCGGAGGAGATCGACGTGATCGCGACCCCGGCACCGCGCGCCACGCCGAGCGCGCTGCGGGGGGCGGTCGCGTCGAGCGTCGTGGTCGTCATGTGAGGACCTCCTCCTCGTCGGCTCCGGTCTGGAGCGGTTGGCCGGTCAGGGCGAGGAACACCTCGTCGAGCGTGGGTCGGCGCAGGCCGATGTCGTCGAAGGTCACGCCGCGTTCGTTCAATTCGAGCACGACCCGGGTGAGCTGCTCGGCACCCGAGTCGACGGGCACCGTGACCCGTGTCGTGTCGGGATCGACGCGGGGCTCCTCCACCCCGACCGCGGCGAGCACCCCCGCCACGGTCGACAGGTGATCGGGGTCGGCGGGACGGACCTCGATCACGTCACGTCCCGAACGGGCCTTGAGCGATGCGGGCGTGCCGGCGGCGATCACCCGGCCCTGGTCGACGATCACGACGTTCTTCGCGAGCTGGTCGGCTTCTTCGAGGTACTGCGTGGTCAACAGCACGTCGGTGCCGTCGGCCACCAGTTCCCGGATCGCCTCCCACAGTTCGCTGCGGCTCCGCGGGTCGAGTCCGGTGGTGGGCTCGTCGAGCAGCAGCAGCCGGGGCCGGCCCACGAGGCTGGCGCCCAGGTCGAGCCGCCGACGCATCCCACCCGAGTAGTTGCGCACGAGCCGGTCGCCGGCGTCGGTGAGGCCGAGGCGCTCGAGGATCTCGGCGGAGGCACGCCGCGCCTCGTCCCGGTCCAACCCGAACAACCGGGCGACCAATTGGAGGTTCTCGGTGCCGGTCATGGCCGGTTCGACCGAGGCGTACTGCCCCGCCAGGCCGATGACCTTGCGCACCTCGGCGGGGTGGGCGAACGCGTCGATCCCGGCGACCCGCAGCTCGCCCTCGTCGGGCCGCAACAACGTCGCCACGGCACTCACGAACGTGGTCTTGCCCGCGCCGTTCGGGCCGAGCAGCGCGGTGAGCTGACCGGACTCGGCGACCAGGTCGAGACCGTCGAGGGCGGCGACGGTGCTGGATCGATTGACTCGGTACCGCTTGACGAGGCCACGGGCCTCGATGATGGGGGCCATCGGGAATCCTTCGTCGACGACGATCGGCTCTCGGAGACGAGCACCCGCGACGCTGAGCACGTGCGGTGAGGTGACTCCGATCGGCACTGCGCACGGGCGACCGGCTCGCCGGCCACCGTGGGGTCGCCACGCTACCGCAGCACCGTGCGCGGATGGCGACCCGACCCACGTCCCGGTCCGACGACGCGGGCAGGGCCCCGGAGCGCGGCCGCGCCGTCCGCGGCGCCGCTCGGTTCGAGGACGGAGGCGTCAGTCCTCGCGGGTGCGGAAGTGGTCGAGCACCGCGGCCGCGCCCGTGGGCAGGTCCGTCCACGGCTTCCAGCCGAGGTGCAGTTCGGCGCGCGACGGATCGAGTGAACTGCGGGCCACCTCCCCGGGACGTGCGGGCCGGAAGTCGGGGCGCGTCTCGACGCCGGCGGCCGTGGCCATCGCCTCGTACAACTCGATGACCGACGTCTCGGTGGCCGTGCCGATGTTGCAGATCAGTCCGCCCGCGCGGTCGGTGGCGCGGGCGAACGCGTCGACCACGTCGTCGACGTACACGTAGTCCCTGGTCTGGGAACCGTCGCCGTAGATCACGCAGGGCTCCCCCGCGAGCAGCCGGCTCGCGAAGATCGCCACCACCCCGGCTTCGCCGTGGGGGTCCTGACGCGGGCCGTACACGTTCGCCAGCGCCAACGCGGTGAACTCCAGACCGTGCAACGCCCGGTACGCGGCCAGGTAGTCGCCGGTGACCTTCTTGGCCACGCCGTAGGGCGACAAGGGAACCTGCGGGTGCGCCTCGGTGACCGGGAAGTCCTCGTCGTCGACCTCGCCGTAGATCGTGCCACCGCTGGAGGCGAAGACGACCTTGCGGGCGCCGCAGGCTCGGGCCGCCTCGATGACGTTCAGGCCGCCCATGACGTTGATGTCGGCATCACCGAGAGGATCCGACACCGACACCCGCACGTCGATCTGGGCGGCCAGGTGGAACACGACCTCGGGTCGGCGGTGCGCGAACAGCGCCGCGATGCCCGGGTCGCGGACGTCGATCCGGTGGAAGGTGACCTGACCCTGGGCCACCCGGCGGGCCTCGGCGAGGTTCGACAGCTTGCCCGACGACAGGTTGTCGACCACGTCGACGGTGTGGCCCTCCGAGAGCAGGCGGTCGACGAGGGTCGACCCGATGAACCCGGCGCCACCGGTGACCAGGACGTGCATCAGTCCGGTTCCGGTCGTTTGACGCCGTCGAGTCGCTCCCCCGGGGCCACGTCGGCTTCGAGCCCGACCACCGACAGGCCGGTGACGTGGGCGCCGGCGCCGATGCGCGCCCCCGGACCGATGATCGAACCGCTCACCACGGCCCCGTCACCGATCGTCGCGCCGGCCATGACGACCGAGTCGACGACGCTCGCCCCGGCCCCGACGGCGGCCCGCTCGGCGACCACCGAGTGTTTCACCGCCGCTTCGGGTGAGACGAGCGCCTGCGGGTGGGTGCCGTCGACCGCCGTGCCGCGCAGCCCGTCGAGCAGGTCGAACTGCGCCTGGAGGTAGTTCGCCGGGGTGCCGGTGTCGATCCAGTAGGTGTCGGACACGAACGCGAACAGCTTGCGGGTGGCGACCAGCTCGGGGAACGTGACCCGCTCGATCGACACGGGCACGCCGTCGGCGATCCGGTCGAGGACCGAGGGCTCGAGCACGTAGGTTCCGGCGTTGATGGCGTCGGTCGGCGCCTCGCCCGGCGGTGGCTTCTCGACGAACGCCTCGACCCGCCCCTCCGCGTCGGTGGGCACGACCCCGAATGCCGAAGGATCCGCGACCCGGTGCAGCGCGATGGTCGCGTCGGCGCCCGCGGCGCGGTGGCGGGCGATCAGGTCGGAGACGTCGAGGTCGGTGAGCACGTCACCGTTGCAGACCACGAAGGTGGAGTCGATGCCCGCGTGACGCGCCGCGAAGCGGATCGCTCCGGCCGTGTCGAGCGGCTCGGGTTCGACCGCGTAGTCGAGGTGCACCGAGTGGTGTCGGGCGCCCGGGTACGCCTCCTGGAAGGCATCGGGGCGGTAGCCCAGCGAAAGGATCGCGTCGGTGATGCCGTGGGCCTCGAGGTGCTCGAGGACGTGCTCGATCATCGGACGGTTGACGATCGGCAGCATCTGCTTGGGGGTCGAATTGGTCAGGGGCCGGAGGCGGGTGCCGAAGCCGCCGACCAGCACGATGGCACGTGTCACGGGGGTCGACGCTACCAACTCGCCCCGGCTCCGTCGGCCACCGTGGAACCCCGCCCGACGAGTTCGGCGAACAGGTCCGCGTACATGCCTGCCACCGCGGCGGGCGACGCCCAACCCTCGACCCAGCGGCGCCCGTCGCGTCCCATCCGGGCGGCGAGGTCGGGGTCGTCGAGCAGACGGCGAATCGCACCCGTGAACGCACGCGCGTCGTCCGGAGCCACCGCGAGGCCCGCCCCGGACGCCTCGGCGACCCGCTCGATCTCGGTGCCCGGGTCGACGCCGGCCACGAAGGGACGTGCCGCGGCGAGGATCGAATAGGTCTTCGACGGCACACTCGCACTGGCGAGCCCCCGACGCAGCGGCACCAGGTGGATGTCGCCCGCCGCGAGGACCTCGCCGAGGCGTTCGGCCGGCTGGAAGTCGACGAACGTGACGTTGGCGAGATCGCGCGCTCGTCGTTCGAGCGCGGCACGGGCCGAACCCTGGCCGTTGATCACGAACGCCACCGACGGGTCCGCGGCGAGCTCCCGTGCCGCGTGCAGCACCAGGTCCAGCGACTGGGAATGACCGACGTTGCCCGCGTAGAGCACCACCCGCTTGCCGACGAGCCCGTGCTCACGGCGGTAGGCGTTGTCGGGATCGGCCGGGACGATCCGCGTCGTGTCCACGAAGTTCGGGATGACCCGGACCTTGTCGACCGCGCGGGGCGCGACCTTGGCCGCGACGTTGTCCCGCAGGTCCTCCGAGAGCACCGTGACCGCGTCGGACGCCGCGTAGATCGAACGCTCCAGCGCTCGCGCGGCGGCGATCAGCCGCGGATCGGTCAGTATCCCCAGGTCGACGGCGACGTCCGGGAAGACGTCCTGGACGTTGAACACGACCGGGATGCGACGCATGCGGCCCACCGCCACGCCCGCACACCCGAGCGTGATCGGCGGGGACATCGCCAGGACCACGTCGGGTCGACTCGCGCTCAGCGCGGCCGTCAGCCCGCTGAGGCCGGTGAACCCGACGAATCCGAGTGCCCGGGAGGCCAGGTTGGTCTTGCTCCCGGCGAAAGGATGCAACCGCGTCACCGTGCCCCAGTCGGTCGAGGCGTGGCGCACGACCGACCCGCGCCAGTCGGGCTCGACCCGGTGGCGTTCGTACCAGGGCAACGACGTGACGACGTGCAGGCGGTGACCCAACGCAGCGAGTCCCTCGACGATGCTGGTCATGACCGTCCCCGTCGGCGCCGTGTCGGGCGCGAAATGCGGGCACAACACCACGACGTTCATCTGCGGCTCCTCGGTTCGGTCAGCGCCCGCCGGTACAGGCCGGTGAGCCGGGGGACGATGTCGCGCCACCAGAACCGCGCCGCCTGCGCCGCGCGGCGACGGCTCGCCTCGGGCGACGACCCGGCACCGTCGATCGCTTCGACCAGGGCGCGGGACCATCCCCCGACGTCGTCGGGGTCGACGAGCACCCCGGCATCGCCGACCACCTCGGGGAGCGACCCCGCGGACGAGGCGACCACCGGGGTGTCGACGCAGAACGCCTCGAGCACCGGCAGACCGAAGCCTTCGTAGCGGGAGGGGAAGGCCAGGACCGCCGCCTCACGCAGCAGCACGTCCCGCTCGTCGGTCGACACCCGTCCGATGCGGCGGATCCGGTCGCCGACACCGAGCGTCTCGGCGAGTCCGACGACCGCGTCTTCGGCCGCTCCGGTTCCTCCCGCGAGGACGAGGACGGCCCTGGGGTGCCGTCGTGTGGTCTCCGCGAACGCCCGCAGCAGCGTCGCGTGGTTCTTGTGCGGATACGTGATCGCCGGATACAGCACGTAGGGCGCGTCCAGGCGGAACCGGCGACGGATCTCGTCCGGGTCGGGCAGGTCACCCGCATCGACGGTCATGTCGACGTCGAGGCCGTGGGGCACGACGACGATCTTGTCGGGGTCCGCGTCGAGCAGCTCCACCGTCCGGTCACGGACGAAATGGGACGGGACCGCGACGACCGCGGCGCGCTTCACCGACGACGGGATCATCCGGGTCAGCCACGCCTTCTTGGTGGCCTGGAACTGCGCTCCGGTTTCGAGGGGTTGGACGTCGTGGAGGGTCAGGACGCTCGGCGCCGTCAACCCGTGCGGGACGACACCGCCGTAGCAGTGGACCACGTCGATCCGATCCCGTCGCACCGCCCGCGGGAGCCAGGTCGACTCGAGCACGACACGCGCCCCACGGTTGTCGCCGGGAACCCCGACGGTGCGGGTGGGGAGCTGCCCGGCGAGCCGGGGATGAGCGGAGGCGAACGACCGCTGCGCGTACAGGGTCACCTCGACGTCGTCGGCGGCGAACCGGTCGAGGGCACCGACCGTCGAAACCGCCGCGACCTCGCTTCCGCCCACGATCCCGGGGCGGAGCCACAGCAGGTTCATGCCCACACGTGCACGGTCGGTCACGCTGCCACCTCCCGGTAGGCCGTCACGGTGGCGGCTGCCGTCCGCGCCCAGGTGAACGTGGCCGCGCGCGCCCGGCCCCGGCCGGCGAGGTCGGTGGCCGTTTCCGGGTCTTCGAGGATCCGCGTGACCGCCGCGGCCAGCGCGGCGTCGTCCCGAGGATCCACACAGATCCCGGCGTCACCGGCGACCTCGGCCAGCGACGTGCCCGCCGAGGTCACCACCGGCGTGCCGACCGCCATCGCCTCGAGAACCGGCAGCCCGAATCCTTCCCACAGACTCGGCACGCAACACACCGCGGCGCCGGCGAGCAACGCCCACTTGTCGGCTTCGGCGACGAAGCCGACATCGAGGATCCGCCCGCCGGGCGACGGGTGTGCGACGTCGCCCCAACCGGCACCGCCCGCGAGCACGACGGTCACGTCATCGGGGAGCGACGGCGCGATGCGCAGCAATGCGGCGGTGTTCTTGCGAGGTTCGGCGGTTCCCAGATGCAGCACGTAGCGGCCCGTGAGCCCGAACCGGCGCCGTACGGCATCGACGGCGCCGTCGGTCACGTCGGGCGCAGCCACGCCGAGGGGCACGACGCGCAGACGGGCCGCGTCGAAACCCGCGTCGACGGCATCGGCGCGGGTCGCCTCCGACGAGCACAACACCACGTCCGCGTCGCGCCGCATCCGTTCCAGGGCGGCGGCGAAGAACCGCAGGCCGTTGCGGGTGAAGAACTCCGGAAAACGGAGGAACGCGAGATCGTGGAGGGTGACCACCAGCGGGGCGCTGCGCGGCGGCATCGCGACCCCGGTGACGTGGATCACGTCGACGGGGCCGGTCGCCCGCTGCACCGGAGGCCGACCGAGACGATGCCACGTCTGATACAGGGCGAGCCGAGGGAGAGCGAGCATCCCCACCGGGATCGTCGGCACCCACGGTTGCGGTGGGTCGGCGCGGTGACGGGCCGCGACCCCGATCAACTCGACCGACGAGGTGCGCCGGATCGCCTCGACGAGGTCGAGGGCGGCGCGCGCCGTGCCGCCGGGAACCCGGTGCCAGCACTGCTCGAGGGTGACGGCGACCCGGAGTCGTGATCGGCGATCGCCGGCCGGTGGGGTCGCGCCTCGTCCGCTCATGACACCGATCAGTTTCGCACGTCGCCGTCGCCGCCCGAATCCCTCCCGGGGAATGTCCACCGCGCGACGCCGGTGGGTCACGACCACCTTCGGCACGGCGCCCCGAGGGCGTCGACGGGTGCGTGGGCTTCCCGGGTGCTGACGGTACGATCTGGCTCCATGCCGAGCGACGAGACGTCCGAGTTCTTCGCGGGACGCCGCGTGCTGGTCACCGGCGGATCGGGATTTCTCGGCACCGCGGTCTTGGCGCGTCTGGCGGCCGCCGGAGCCGACGACGTCGTCGCACCCGCGAGCGCCGATTTCGATCTGCGCGAACGTCAGGCGACGCGGGCGATGTTCGACGAGGTCGAACCCGAGCTCGTCGTCCACCTCGCCGCGCGCGTCGGTGGGATCGGCGCGAACCAGGTCCATCCCTCCGAGCTGTACCTCGACAACCTGTTGATGGGCACCTACGTGATCGACGAGGCGTTGCGCCACGACACCCCCAAGACCGTCGTCGTCGGCACGATCTGCTCGTACCCGAAGTTCACTCCGGTGCCCTTCTCGGAGGACTCGCTGTTCGAGGGCTACCCCGAGGAGACCAACGCCCCCTACGGCATCGCCAAGCTCGCCCAACTGGTGCAGCTCCAGTCGAACCGGGCCCAGTTCGGCCAGAACGGGATCTACCTGATGCCGACGAATCTGTACGGACCCGGCGACAAGTTCCACCCGGCCGTCTCGCACGTGATCCCCGCGCTCGTCAAGAAGTGCGTCGAGGCGGTCGAGGCGGGTCTCGACGAGATCGAGGTGTGGGGCACGGGTTCGGCGAGCCGCGAGTTCCTCTACGTCGACGACGCCGCGGAGGGGATCGTGCTCGCCGCGGCTCGTTACGAAGGCGAAGAGCCGGTCAACCTGGGTGCGAACCACGAGATGCCGATCCGCGAACTGGTCGAGCACGTCGCGGTGGCCACGGGCTTCGACGGGAGAATCACCTGGGACACCTCCAAACCCGACGGGCAGCCGCGCCGGCGCGTCGACGCGTCGCGCGCCGCCGAGGCGTTCGGGTTCTCCGCACGCACCGACTTCGCCGAAGGGCTCGCCCGGACCGTCGAGTGGTACCGCGCCAACCGGGCCGCTGCCGAACAGCGGGACCACTGACCGCACGCACCGCCGCGCGGCGGCCGTCGGGTCAGCCGGCCCCGACGGTCGAGGCGAACCACCCGGCCGTCATCTTCAGACCGGCTTCCAGATCGATGGTCGGCGACCAGTCGAGCACCCGCTCGGCCAGGGTCAGATCGGGGCGCCGGCGCGAGGGGTCGTCGACGGGGCGCGGGTCGTGGACGATCGTCGACGACGACCCGGTCACCGTCCGCACGATCTCGGCGAGTTCCGCGACCGTGTGCTCCTCGGTGCTGCCGATGTTCACCGGACCGACGTGGTCGGCGTCGCACAGGGCCAGGAAGCCGGCGATCGTGTCGTCGACGTAGCAGTAACTGCGGGTCTGGGACCCGTCACCGTGCACGAGCAGTGGATCGTCACGCAAGGCCGCGGTCACGAAGGTCGACACGACCCGACCGTCGTCGGGACGCATGCGCGGCCCGTAGGTGTTGAAGATCCGGGCGATGCGCACATCCAGGCCGTGCACCTGGTGGTAGGCCATGCACATCGCCTCGGCGAAGCGTTTCGCCTCGTCGTAGACGCCCCGGGGACCGATCGGGTTCACGTTGCCCCAGTAGGTCTCCGGCTGAGGGTGCACTTCGGGATCGCCGTAGACCTCGCTGGTCGACGCCAGGAAGTACGCCGCCTGCTTCGCCTTGGCCAGGCCGAGCGTGTTGTGGGTCCCCAACGACCCGACCTTCAGCGTCTGGATCGGCAACTCGAGGTAGTCACGCGGTGACGCCGGCGATGCGAAGTGCATGACCCGGTCGACCTCACCGGGAACCCAGACGAACTCCGACACGTCCTGTCGGACGAAGGTGAACCCGTGTCGGCCGAAGAGTTCCGCGATGTTGTCCACGTGGCCGGTGACGAGGTTGTCGAGGCAGACGACCTCTTCGCCACGGTCGAGCAGCGCCCGGCACAGGTGAGAGCCGAGGAATCCCGCGCCCCCGGTGACGACGACCCGGGTCACGGTCTCACGTGGCGCCGTTCGGGCGGCCGATGCCGTCGACCACGAATCCTTTGCGGCGCAGGGCCGAGACGTCGAGAAGGTTCCGTCCGTCGACGACGACCCGGCGCTCGAGCAGGTCACCCACCCGGTCGAAGTCCAGCCAGCGGAACTCGTCCCATTCGGTCAACAACACCAGCACCGCCGCACCCTCGCAGGCCGCGTAGGCGTCGGTGGTCACGTCGACCCCGTCGAGTGGCGACGAGGTGACGGTCGGGTCGTAGGCGCGCACGGTCGCCCCCGCCGCCAGCAGCCGTTCGATGACCGCGATCGCGGGTGAGTCGCGCAGGTCGTCGGTCAGCGCCTTGAAGGTCAGCCCCCACACCGCGACCGTGTGCCCGGCGACCGAGCCGTCGAGGTGGCCGGCGATCTTGGTGACCATACGGTCGAACTGGGCGTCGTTGGTGGCGATCGCGCTCTGAAGCAGGGGGAACGCCACGTCGTTGTCGCCGGCGATCTTGACCAGAGCCTGGGAATCCTTGGGGAAACACGAGCCGCCCCAACCCGGTCCGGGCTTGAGGAACTGGCTGCCGATCCGCTTGTCGTACCCCATCCCGAGGGTCACGTCGGTCACATCCGCGCCCACGGCTTCGCACAGCGCCGCGATCGCGTTCACGTACGACACCTTCGTCGCGAGGAACGCGTTCGAGGCGTACTTGATCATCTCGGCCGACGCCGCGTCGGTCACGAGCACCGGGGCGCCCAGGTCTTCGTACGCCTCGGCGAGCCGCACCGCCGCGGCCTGGTCGTCGCAGCCGACGACCACGCGGTCGGGTTTGAGGAAGTCCGACACCGCCGTGCCCTCACGCAGGAATTCGGGGTTCGACACCACCGAGACGTCACCGCGGCCGATCACCTCGGCGACGATCTGCGCGGAACCAACGGGCACGGTCGACTTGTTCACGACGATCGCGCCGGGCGCGAGGTGCGGCCCGATCGTCACGGCCGCGGCGCGCACGAAACTCAGATCGGCGGCGCCGTCGCCCCCCTGGGGGGTCGGGACGCACAGGAACACGAAGTCGGCTCCCTGGACGGCCCTGACCGTGTCGGTGGTGAAGCTGAGCCGTTCGGCTTCGAGGCCTTCACGGACGAGTTCGGTGAGGCCGGCCTCGAAGATCGGGATCTCGCCCTTGTCGAGGCGGGCGACCTTGTCGGCGTCGATGTCGACACACCGCACCTCGTGCCCCAGATGCGCCAGGCACGCGCCGGTCGTGAGACCCACGTAGCCGGTTCCCACGACCGTGATGAGGTTCGCCATATGCACGCCGACTCTACCGGTACCCGGCGGGAGGCTCCATCTGCGAGGCGGTCGGGCCCGCCGAGTTCAGCCGCAGTCCACGCCCGGTGGCGGCGGCCCCGGGAGGAAGCCGGGGATCGTCGTCGTGGTGGTGGTCGAGGTGGCCTGGTCGCCGGGCAGGGTCGTGGTCGACGTCGTGGCGGTCGTCGAGGGACCGGGCACGGCGTTGGCAGGCCGGGCCGTGGTCAGGACCCCGGTGAACGAGCGCCCGGTCACCAGCACCAGATCGTCGTCGCCGGAGGAGCGGTACGAGGTGGTCACCTCATCGAAGACCACGTCGGATTGCAGGTGCCGCGCGAGCAGACGGGCCGCGGCCTCCTGCCCGGGCGCGTACCGGATGACCGACGCCTCGGCGGTGACGCCCAACTCGTCGGAGGGTTGCCCGACGGTGAAGCCGACCTTCTGCAGCGCCCGGGTCACGTTCGTCGCCTCGTTCGAACGGCCGGTGCCGTTGTGGACGACCACCGAGATGGCCCGAAGCTGCGGGTCGACCTCGCTCGATCCGGTCTGGAACGGGGCGAGGATCTTCTCTGCGGCGGGCAGCTCGAGCTTCAGCGCCGCAGCGCCGTTGATCGTCTCGGGGTACACCGGGAGCTGGGACGTCACCAGGTCGTTCGGGTCGAAGTTGCGGAACGTCCGTCCGAGATCGATGATCGCCCCCGCGGAGAGGTTCTCGTCCATCCGGACCGACTCCACCCCCGCGTTCACCAGGTCGTTCATGATCAGCGGGTCGCGAATGCCCTTGGCGATCGCGCGTTGCAGCACCCTGCGGACGAAGTCCTGCTGGCGCTGGATCCGGCCGAGATCGTTGCCGTTGTCGTTCCTCCAGGTCGACGGATCCCCCGGCACCTGCTGGTACTGCATGTGTCGGCTGCGGGCATACGCGAGTGCCTGCTCGGGATCGAGCGTGTAACACCCGGGACCCGGAATCTCGATGGCGGTGTGGGCGCGTCCGTCTTCGGGGTCGTAGTCGCGGATGCCGGTGTCGAAGTAGATCGGCACGCCGTCGATCGACCTGATGAGGTTCTCGAAGCCCGCGAAGTCCACCTCGACGTAGTGGTTGATCGGGATGTCGAAGTTCGCCTCGATCGTCGAGATCAGGGTCGCCGGGCCGGCCGTCCCCCCGCCGCCGACGCCGAGTGCCGAATTGATCTTGGCGTGGATGCCCTGCCCGGCGATCTCGACCCACAGGTCCCGGGGCAGAGACAGCAACGCGGCCGAATGCGCGCGTGGGTCGACGTGCAGGATCATGATCGTGTCACCACGCGCACCGGTGACCTCACCGCGACCCTGCAGCGCCGGGTCGTTCGCGTCGAGGCCCAGGTCGCTGTCGGTGCCCACGAGCAGGAAGTTCTGAGGTGCGCCGGGCGTCGGATCCGGTTCGGTGAGCGCACCCGACAACGCGAGGCGTTGAACCGAGGCGAGCTTGGTGTTCACGTAGCCGAGCACCGCGGCGGTGCTCAGGGCCAC